>NZ_MLQM01000112.1:0-17722 GCF_001854525.1 Mycobacterium talmoniae | reverse complement strand
CGGCGCAGTGGCGACGCACCGCGTCGATGACGGCCGCCGGCGCGTTGCCGGCGCCCAACGCCTCCAGCACCACCCCGCGGGCACCGGCGGCCGCGCAGGCGTCTAGCGCCACCGCGTCGGCGCCGGCGTACAACGCGACAATGTCCACCCGTGGCGCCGCGCCCAGGGCACCCAGCTCGGGCCGGGTTTTCGCCCCGGTCACGGTCAGCTGGCCGTCGGCGACGCCGCCGAGACGGTCCCCGACGAACCCGGTGAGATCCTCGGTGGCCGCCTTGGACAGGCCCCACGGTTGCCACACCCGGCCGGCGAAACACACCAGCACCCCCAGGCCCGCGGCGGCCGGGCTGGCCGCCGCGGTCAGCGCGTCGGCCAGGTTGCGCGGGCCGTCGGCGTCGGGGGCGTCCGCGCCGCGTTGGGCGCCGGTGATCACCACCGGCGCCCGGCCGCAATAGCCGAGGTCCAGCCACAGCGCCGTCTCCTCCAAGGTGTCGGTGCCGTGCGTGACGACCACCCCGTCGACGCCGTCGTCCACCGCCGCCTGCACCGCCGCCGCGATCCGCTCCCAATCGGTTGGCACCAGTTGGGAGCTGTCGAGCGCCAGCACGTCCACGACCTCGACGTCGAGGCCGCCCGGAGCCAGCCCGGCGACCAGATCGGCGCCGCTGCGGGTGGGGCGTCGGACCCCGGCGTCATCGCGACTGGTGGCGATCGTTCCGCCGGTGGTGACCACGGCAAGGCGGCTCATGGGGGCCATCATCGCCCATCGGCGGTAGGGAATGATGGAGGAGTGACTGACGAACCAACCGGCTCGACCGAACCGGTGACAGCGACCGGGGCTGTCGACGAACCCGGCCCGGCGCCGCGACGACAGCTGCGCCTGCTGCTCTCGGTCGCGGCGGTGGTGTTGTCGCTCGACATCGTCACCAAGGTGCTCGCCGTCAAGCTGCTGACCCCGGGCCAGCCGGTGTCGATCATCGGCGACACGGTCACCTGGACCCTGGTGCGCAATTCCGGGGCGGCCTTCTCGATGGCCACCAGCTACACCTGGGTGTTGACGGTGATCGCCAGCGCCGTCGTGGGCGGCATTTTCTGGATGGGACGCCGGCTGGTGTCGCCGTGGTGGGCGATCGGCCTGGGCATGATCCTCGGCGGCGCGATGGGCAACCTGGTCGACCGGTTCTTCCGCTCGCCCGGGCCGCTGCGCGGGCACGTGGTGGACTTCTTGTCGATCGGCTGGTGGCCGGTGTTCAACGTCGCCGACCCGTCGGTGGTCGGCGGGGCCATCCTGCTGGTCGCGTTGTCGCTGTTCGGCTTCGACTTCGACAGCGTCGGCCGGCGCAGCCTGGACGAACAAGCCTGATGCGCGCCGGCGACGATACAGAGCGGCGCGATGGGGAGGAGCGGCGCTGATGGCTGGCGACCGGTCGATGCCCATCCCCGAGGGGCTGGCGGGCATGCGGGTGGACGCCGGGTTGGCGCGGCTGCTGGGGCTGTCGCGCACCGCCGCCGCGGCGCTGGCCGAAGACGGCGACGTCGAGCTGGACGGGGTGCGGGCCGGCAAATCGGATCGGCTGGCCGCCGGCGCCTGGCTGCAGGTGCGGCTGCCCGACGCGCCGGCGCCGCTGGAGAACACGCCGGTCGAAATCGAGGGCATGACGGTGCTGTACTCCGACGACGACCTCGTCGCGGTCGACAAACCCGCGGGGGTGGCGGCCCACGCGTCGGTGGGGTGGTCGGGGCCGACGGTGCTGGGCGGCTTGGCGGCCGCCGGCTACCGGATCACCACCTCCGGGATCCACGAGCGGCAGGGCATCGTGCACCGCCTCGACGTCGGCACCTCGGGGGTGATGGTGGTGGCGCTGTCCGATCGCGCCTACACCGCGCTCAAGCGGGCGTTCAAGCAGCGCACCGTCGACAAGCGCTATCACGCTCTGGTGCAAGGACATCCGGACCCGTCCAGCGGCACCATCGACGCCCCGATCGGCCGGCACCGCAGCCACGACTGGAAGTTCGCGGTGACCGCGCACGGCCGGCACAGCCTCACCCACTACGACACCATCGAAGCGTTCGTCGCGGCCAGCCTGCTCGACGTGCACCTGGAAACCGGACGCACCCACCAGATTCGGGTGCACTTCTCTGCGCTGCACCACCCGTGCTGCGGCGATCTGACCTACGGCGCCGACCCGAAACTGGCGAAAAAGCTGGGCCTGGAACGGCAATGGCTGCACGCTCGGTCGCTGGCCTTCACCCATCCCGGCGATGGCCGGCAGATGGAGATCACCAGCCCGTATCCGGCCGATCTGCAACACGCATTGGACGTGCTGCGGGGCTGATTGATTTTGTCGTTGACTCTGCGCTCAGGGCGACAAAGTGCGAGTAGGTCGCGCCCTCAGCGCAGAGTCAGTGCGCCGGCAGGCGCGCCTCGAACAGCACCCGGGTGGAATGCGCGACGAACGGCCCGTCGGCCTGGATGCGGTCGTGCAGCTCCCGCAGCCGCCGGCGATACCGCTCGACGGTGAAACCCGGCACGATCCAGATCACCTTGCGCAGGAAGTAGCCAACGGCGCCGACGTCGAAGAACTCCATCCGCAGCCGCTCCATCCGCACGTCCACGATGTCCAGGCCGGCGGCGCGGGCCTGCGCGGTCTCGGCGTCGGGGTGGCGGGTTCCGGGCGCCGACGGCTGGGGTCCCAGGAAGAACTCGGCCAGCTCGAGGCCCGAGAGCGGCCCGACGTGTTGCGCGAAGTAACGCCCGCCCGGGCGCAGCACGCGGGCGATCTCGGTCCACCACACCGCGTTGGGGTGCCGGCTGGTGACCAGGTCGAACGCGTCGTCGGCGAACGGCAGCGGCGGCTCGTCGCGGGTCGCGACCACCACCACGCCGCGCGGGTGCAGCAGCTCGGTGGCCCGGGCCGCGTTCGGCGGCCAGGACTCGGTGGCGGCCATGGTGGGCGGAAACGGCTGCGCGCCGGCCAGCACCTCGCCGCCGCCGGTGTGCAGGTCCACCGCGGCCGACACGCCGGCCAGCCGCTGGCGCAGCAGCCGCTGATAGCCCCACGACGGGCGCTGCTCGGTGGCGCGGCCGTCCAGCCAGGAGAAGTCCCAGCCCTCCACCGGCGCCGCGGCGGCCTCGTCCAGCAGGTCGTCGAAGCTTCGAGCCATGGTTGGCATTGTCGACGAACCGGAACGCCGAGCGTGCACCGGTGGCGGAAATCCGCGGGAAATCTCGCCGTGGACGCACGTTCGGCGCAGCCGAGCACACCGACCGCCGAGACACGGGCACCGACACGCCCGGACCGTGTCGGCCCCCGGTCATAGACTGGCGGTCCTATGGGATCTTCGTTCGTTCACCTGCATAACCACACCGAGTACTCGATGCTGGACGGCGCGGCGAAGATCACCCCGATGCTGGCCGAGGCGCAGCGGCTGGACATGCCGGCCATCGGCATGACCGACCACGGAAACATGTTCGGGGCCAGCGAGTTCTACAACGCGGCCACCAAAGCCGGGATCACGCCGATCATCGGGGTGGAGGCCTACGTCGCGCCGGGTTCCCGCTTTGATACCCGCCGCATCCAGTGGGGTGATCCCGGCCAGAAGAGCGACGACGTGTCCGGCTCCGGGGCCTACACCCACCTGACCATGGTCGCCGAGAACGCGACCGGCCTGCGCAACCTGTTCAAGCTGACCTCGCTGGCCTCCTTCGAGGGTCAGCTGGGCAAATGGGCGCGGATGGACGCGGAGCTGGTCGCCGAGCACGCCGAGGGCATCATCGCCACCACCGGCTGCCCGTCCGGGGAGGTGCAGACCCGGCTGCGGCTGGGCCACTACCGCGAGGCACTGGAAGCGGCCGCCAAGTGGCGGGAGATCTTCGGGCCCGACAACTACTTCCTGGAGCTGATGGACCACGGGCTGTCCATCGAGCAGCGGGTGCGGGACGGTTTGCTGGAGATCGCCCGCAAGCTGGACATTCCGCCGCTGGCCACCAACGACTGCCACTACGTCACACGGGAGGCCGCGCACAGCCACGAGGCGCTGCTGTGCGTGCAGACCGGCAAGACGCTGTCGGACCCCAACCGGTTCAAGTTCGACGGCGACGGCTACTACCTCAAATCCGCCGCCGAGATGCGCGCGCTGTGGGACGACCAGGTCCCCGGCGCCTGCGACTCCACCCTGCTGATCGCCGAACGGGTGTCCTCCTACGCCGACGTGTGGGCGCCGCGCGACCGGATGCCGGTGTTCCCGGTTCCCGACGGCCACGACCAGGGGTCCTGGCTGCGCCACGAGGTGCGCGCGGGTCTGGACCGCCGCTTTCCGGCGGGTGTGCCGACGGCGTACACCGAACGCGCCGAGTACGAGATCGACGTCATCTGCGGCAAGGGGTTCCCGTCCTACTTCCTGATCGTGGCGGACCTGATCAACTACGCGCGCTCGATCAACATCCGGGTGGGCCCGGGCCGGGGTTCGGCGGCCGGGTCCCTGGTGGCCTATGCCCTGGGGATCACCAACATCGACCCGATCCCGCACGGGCTGCTGTTCGAGCGCTTCCTCAACCCGGAGCGGCCGTCGGCGCCCGATATCGACATCGACTTCGACGACCGCCGCCGCGGCGAGATGGTCCGCTACGCCGCCGACAAGTGGGGCAGTGACCGGGTCGCCCAGGTGATCACCTTCGGCACCATTAAAACCAAGGCGGCGCTGAAGGATTCGGCCCGCGTGCACTACGGGCAGCCCGGGTTCGCGATCGCCGACCGGATCACCAAGGCGCTGCCGCCGCCGATCATGGCCAAGGACATTCCGCTGTCGGGCATCACCGACCCGAATCACGAGCGGTACAAGGAAGCGGCCGAAGTCCGCGGCCTGATCGACACCGATCCGGATGTGCGCACCATCTACGAGACCGCGCGCGGCCTGGAGGGCCTGGTCCGCAACGCCGGCGTACACGCCTGCGCGGTGATCATGAGCTCCGAGCCGCTCATCGACGCCATCCCGCTGTGGAAACGCCCGCAGGACGGGGCGATCATCACCGGCTGGGACTACCCGTCGTGTGAAGAAATCGGCCTGCTGAAGATGGACTTCCTCGGGCTGCGCAACCTGACGATCATCGGCGACTGCCTGGAGAACATCAAGGCCAACCGGGGCATCGACCTGGATCTGGATTCGCTGCCGTTCGACGATCCGGCCACCTATGAGCTCCTGGGCCGCGGCGACACCCTGGGGGTCTTCCAGCTTGACGGTGGCCCCATGCGGGACCTGCTGCGGCGCATGCAGCCCACCGAGTTCAACGACATCGTCGCCGTGCTGGCGCTGTATCGGCCCGGCCCGATGGGCATGAACGCCCACAACGACTACGCCGACCGCAAGAACAACCGCCAGGCCATCAAACCCATCCATCCCGAGCTCGAGGAGCCGCTGCGCGAGATCCTGTCGGAAACCTACGGCCTGATCGTCTATCAAGAGCAGATCATGTTCATCGCGCAGAAGGTCGCCTCGTACACGATGGGCAAGGCCGACGCGCTGCGCAAGGCCATGGGTAAGAAGAAGCTGGAGGTGCTGGAAGCCGAATACAAGGGCTTCTACGAGGGGATGACGGCCAACGGGTTTTCCGAACGCGCCGTCAAAGCGTTGTGGGACACCATCCTTCCGTTCGCCGGCTACGCGTTCAACAAATCGCACGCCGCCGGATACGGGCTGGTGTCGTACTGGACGGCCTACCTGAAGGCCAACTACCCGGCGGAGTACATGGCCGGGCTGCTGACGTCGGTGGGTGACGACAAGGACAAGGCCGCGGTGTATCTGGCCGACTGCCGCCGGCTCGGGATCACCGTGCTGCCGCCCGATGTCAACGAATCCGGCCTGAACTTCGCGTCGGTGGGCACCGACATCCGCTACGGGCTGGGCGCGGTACGCAACGTCGGCGCCAACGTCGTCGGCTCGCTGATCGAAACCCGCACGCAGAAGGGTAAATTCACCGACTTCTCCGATTACCTGAACAAGGTCGACATCGCGGCCTGCAATAAGAAGGTCACCGAGTCGCTGATCAAAGCCGGAGCCTTCGACTCGCTGGGGCACCCCCGCAAGGGGCTGTTCCTGGTGCACACCGATGCGGTGGACTCGGTGCTGGGCACCAAGAAGGCCGAGGCGATGGGCCAGTTCGACCTGTTCGGCGGGGCCGACGGCGACGCTGCCGGCGCCGACGCGGTGTTCACCATCAAGGTGCCCGACGAGGAGTGGGAAGACAAACACAAACTCGCCCTGGAGCGGGAGATGCTGGGGCTGTACGTATCCGGGCATCCGCTCAACGGCATCGCGCACCTGCTGGCCACCCAGGTCGACACCGCCATCCCGGCGATCCTGGACGGCGACGTCGCCAACGACACCCAGGTGCGGGTGGGGGGCATCCTGGCCTCGGTGAACCGACGGGTCAACAAGAACGGCATGCCGTGGGCCTCAGCGCAGTTGGAGGACCTCACCGGTGGCATCGAGGTGATGTTCTTCCCGCACACCTATTCGGCCTACGGCGCCGAAATCGCCGACGACGCCGTGGTACTGGTCAGCGCCAAGGTGGCGATCCGCGACGACCGGATCTCGCTGATCGCCAACGAACTGGTGGTGCCGGACTTCTCCGGCGCCCAGGCGGATCGGCCGCTGGCGGTCAGCCTGCCGACCCGGCAATGCACCCTGGACAAGGTGACCGCGCTCAAACAGGTGCTGGCCCGGCATCCGGGCACCTCCCAGGTGCACCTGCGCTTGATCAGCGGCGATCGGGTGACCGTGCTGGAGCTGGACTCCTCGCTGCGGGTCACCCCGTCCTCGGCGCTGATGGGTGACCTGAAGGCCCTGCTGGGGCCGGGCTGCCTGGGCGGCTAGCCGGGCCCAGGCCGGGACGCGACCGTCGGTTAAGTGCCCTGGGGCGGTGCCGCCGGCGTCTCCGCCGACGCCGCCGCCGACGTGGTGGTGGTGGCCGCGCCCGGCGGGGCGGGTGCGGCCGGCGCCTGCGCGGGATCCAGCACCCCGTCGATGATGTAGATCCGCGCATCGCTGGCCTGGATGCCGCCGCAGACCACCTTGGCGGTGTCGTTCACCACGATGTCGCCGCCCTTACCGGTCACCTTGATCGGCGCGCCGTCCTGGGTGGGCCGCGTCCCGTGCACGTTGTCGGGGCCCAGCAGGCCCAGGAACACGTGGTAGTACCCGAACTTGGTCAGCGCCTCCACGCTGGACGCCTTGAGCGCGTCGAACTGGCCGGGCGCCATGGCGGCGAACGCCGCGTTCGAGGGGGCGAACACCACGTACGGGCCGTTTTCGATCACCGGGACGATGTTGGCGTTGGGGTTGACCCCGCCCGCGATCAGCGAGTTGAACGTCGAGATGTCGGGGATGCTGGCCAGCGCGGTGCCCACCGGGTGGTTGTTGAGGTCCTTCCAGTTCGGCACCGCCGACTTGAAGGCGTCACAGCCCGGCCCCTGCGGGTCGGGGATCTGCGCGACGGGGGTGGGCTCCGGGTCCGCGGACGCGTTGATGGCGAGCGGCAGCGACGCCGCGACCGCGGCGACCGCGGCCGCCCCCAATGCCTTGCTGGCGCGAGTCTTCAATGTCGGCTCCTTCGTCAGGTTGAATCGCATGTTAAGGGCAGCGATCACCCCACGGCAAAGGCACACCGCGCCGCCGACGCGGCTATCGGGGTGCTGACCTGCACTTTTGCCGGTTCGCGGGCGGTTGCACGGGTCAGCACGTTGGCGGGCCGGCGGGCCCTTGCAGCTCCACCCGGACGATGACGCTGTCGGGCCAGACCGTGCGGGTGCGGGCCCGCCGCAGCTTGTCGCGAACGGACAGGTTTTGGTGCACGTTGGTCACGCCCGGGATCTTGATCAGCGGCACGGTGTTCCACTGCCAGCCGTACCGGTCGTGCAGGATCCGGTTGGCGCGCTGGGCCGCGGCTCCCGACAGCACGCTGGCCCGACCCGGATAGCGTTTCGCGCCGGCGCGGACCCGGCCCCGGTAGTCGCAGGCGGTCAGCTGCACCTCGGGTCGCCGCGCCAGGCGCCGCGTCTTGGGGCCCACCTTGGTGCGGAAAACCACCGCGTTGCCGTCCAGCGCGAACCAGACCGGGGTGTCCACCGGGGTGCCGTCGCCACGGAAGGAGCGCAGCAGGGCGTAGCGGGCGTCGGGCAGCGTGTCGAGTCGGCGCATTGCCCCAGGAAACGACTTAGAGTTGACTCTAAGTCAAGTCTTGATCGGGGGAGCGGATGCTGACCATCGGCGAGGTCGCCCACCGCACCGGGGTCGCGGCGACCACGTTGCGCTACTACGAGCAGATCGGCCTGGTCCCGCCGCCGGCCCGGGTGGGTGGTCAGCGCCGCTACGACGACGCGGTCCTGACCCGACTCGAGGTGATCGGGCTGTGCAAGACCGCCGGGTTCGCGCTGCACGAGATCCAGCTGCTGTTCGCCGACGACGTGCCCGGCCGACCCGCCAGCCGCGCACTCGCGCAGGCCAAACTCGCCGAGATCGACGCCCAGATGCGGTCACTGGCCCGGGCCAGGGCGGTCATCGAGTGGGGCATGCGCTGCACCTGCCCGTCGATCGACGACTGCACCTGCGGCATTCACACCGCAGTCCCCGGGCGTTCGTAGACCACCCCGGCCTTCATCACGAAGTCGACCCGGCCGGTGACCTCGATATCGGTGAACGGGTCGCCGGGCATGGCGATCAGGTCGGCGAGCTTGCCTTCGGCGATCACGCCGACGTCGGGCAGCTGCAGCAGGTCGGCGGCCGTGCTGGTGGCGGCTTGCAGGGCGCGCAGCGGGGTGATGCCGGTGGACACCATCATGCCGAACTCCCGCCAGTTTTCGTGATGCGGGAACATGCCGGCGTCGGTGCCGAACGCGATCCGCACCTCGCTGGCGGCCAGCCGGTCGGCGGCGTCCAACAGCCCGGCGCGATATTTGTCCACCTTGCGGCGCACATAGTCCGGGGCCGCCGCCCACAGCGGATCCTCTGGGGTGCGCCGGGCACCGGACAGGATCGCGTACTGGGTCGGCACCAGGAACACGTCGGCGTCTTCCATCATGCGCAGCGTCTCGGCCGAGGCGAGGTTGCCGTGCTCGATGCTGCGCACCCCGGCCCGCACCGCGCGTTGGATACCTTCGTCGCCGTAGCTATGCGGGGTGGCCGGGACCCCGAGGTCGGCCGCCGTGGCGACCAGCGCGTCCATCTCTTCCTGGCTGTAGGTGGCCCGCCCGGGATCGTCGGAGGGTGAGGCGAAGCCCCCGGTGGCGGCGAACTTGATCCAGTCGGCGCCGGCGCGGATCTCCTGACGCACCCGGGTGCGGATCTCGTCGCAGCCATCGGCCGCCGCCAGCTCCAGGGGCCGGGACGGGCCCTGATACTGGCCGGCGAGGAATCCGCTGAAGTCGCCGTGGCCGCCGCGCGCGGAAATCATGTGCGGCGCAACCAATATCCGCGGACCCTCGACCAGGCCCGCCGCCACCGCGTCGCGCAGATCGATCGTCGGATAGTCCAGGTCCCCGCAGCCCAGGTCGCGGATGGTGGTGAACCCGTTGCGCAGCAGGGCCCGCAGCACCGGCAGCGCCTTCAGGGCCTTGGCGGTACTGGAGTCGCCGGCCAGCGCCGCGCTGACCGGCGGGATCACCGCGATGTGGGTGTGGCAGTCGATGAATCCGGGTGTCAGCGTGTGCCCGGACAGGTCGATGGACTCGGCGCCCGCGGGTGCCTCGATGGTGTCGGCGACCCGTTGAATGCGGCCGTCGACGACCAGCACCTGCCGGGGGCGGGCCCGGTCCGCGAGCCCGTCCCAGACGTCGGCGCCCGTGATCAGAATCGTTGCCATCGTCGTCGCCCTTCCGGCCTCGAGATCCACGGTAACGCGGAAAACGTCGAGTGCCGATCACGTTGGCGTCGATCTCGGCGCGCGTCAGAACGTGTAACGCAGGATCCGCGCCTTGCGGGCCGACGCCGCGAACCGGCCGGACAGCCTGGTGGCCACCCGAACCCAGCCCGGGAACAGCTCCACCTCGGGGGCGTGCGCCAGGCTGGCCTCCTCGACCAGCGACAGCCGCGGATTCCAGGTCTGCGGATGGTGGGCGTCCTTGAACCCGGGATAACCCCACTGGCTGCCGACCGCGCTGAACATCTTCTGCGGGGCCAGCTTGACCGCGACCCGGCTGAACCAGCCGATGCGGCCGTAGTCGTTGAACGCCAGCTCCCCGGAACCGAAATGGTCGGTGATGTGGCGGAACAACCCGGCGATCACCGTTTCGGGTAAGAACGCGAACAGCCCGTCGGCGATCACCATGGTGGGCCGGTCGGCCGGAATGGCGTCCGTCCAGTCCGTGGCGGCCACCGACGCCGCCACCGAGTGCGCCCGCGCGGTGGCGGGCACCACCTGGTAGCGCAGCGCAATCACGTGCGGGAGGTCGACGCTGTACCAGTCGACGGTGGCCGGTGGGTTGACCCGCTGCATGCCGGTGTCCAGGCCCGCACCCAGGTCCACCACGACGGCGTCGGGATGTTGGCGGATGAAAGCGCGCACCCGGTCGTCGAGCATCTTGGCGCGCAACGCCGACTGGCACACCACACTGGACGGCACGCCCAGTCCGGCGAAGTCGTAGTCGATCTGCGCGACGATCTCGTCGGCCAGCGGGTCACCGAGGATTGGCCGCGGCCAGCGGCTGTCCAGCGCGCGGGCGTACTCGGTCAAAAACGCGGTTTGTTCGACGGGGGTGAAGTCGGTGACGGCGATGGGCATGTCGGCGAAGGTACTCGACGCGGTGCGCTGCCAAAGCGGACTGAACAGACCACCGCAATCGTTCACCGCGGCGGCGGTGGCGCAGCTACCGTCGCAGGCATGGAGTTGCATGAGGCGACCACCGTCGAGGTGGTGGCCGATGGTCCGCGCGGCGCGATCACGCTGAACCGGCCGGACAAGCTCAACCCGCTGAGCACACAGACACTCCAGGAGCTGGTCACCGCGGCCCGCTGGTTCGACGCCCGACCCGAGGTGAAGGTCGTGGTCATCGCCGGCAACGGTCGGGCGTTTTCGGCCGGCGCGGATCTGGCCGCGTTCGTCGGCCCCGCCGCCGACGCCGCCGCCCTGCGGGAGGCGGCCGATGCGGGCCGACGCATGGCCGACGCCATCGAGGCCATGCGGGCGGTGACCATCGCGCGACTGCACGGCCACTGCGTCGGCGGCGGACTGGTGCTGGCGGCGGCCTGCGATCTGCGGGTAGCCGCCGACACCACCCGGTTCGCCATCCCCGAGGTCGACCTCGGCATCCCGCTGGCCTGGGGCGGCATCCCGCGGTTGGTGCGCGAGATCGGTCCGGCGCTCACCAAGGAATTGGTGATGACCTGCCGTCCGTTCGGGGCCGAGGAAGCCAGGGCGGCCGGGTTCATCAACCGGGTGGTGGCCGCCGCCGACCTCGACGACACGGTGGAGCGGCTGGTGGCGCAGCTGATCACCAAGTCCGCGTTGACGTTGTCGGTGACTAAACGCCACACCAACGCGGTGACCGACGGTATGGTCGCGCCGGCGCGCAGTTGGAGCGACGCCGACGGTCTGGTCACCGCCGTGCACGACCCCGAGTCACGCGACGCCGCCACCGCGTATCTGCAGCGCGTCCGCCGCCGCTGAGCCATCGCGAGAGGAGAACCGAGATGACCACACCCGAACGGCCGGCCACCCTGTGCGAGGCGTTTCAGCGCACCGCCGCGATCGACCCGGACGCCGTGGCGGTGCGGACGGTGGGCGACACCCAGACCTTGACCTGGCGGGAGTATGCGGCGCAGGTGCGTCGGGTCGCGGCCGGGCTGGCGGGCCTGGGGGTCACCCGCGGTGACACGGTGTCGCTGATGATGGCCAACCGGGTCGAGTTCTATCCGCTGGAGGTGGGTGCGCAACACGTCGGGGCCACCTCGTTCTCGGTGTACAACACCCTGCCCGCCGAGCAGCTGCACTACTTGTTCACCAACGCCGGCACCCGGGTGGTGATCTGCGAGGAGCAATACGTCGACCGGATCCGCGCCAGCGGCGCGGCCATCGAACACATCGTGTGCATCGACGGCGCGCCGGCCGGTGCGCTTTCGGTGGACGACCTGATCGCCGCGGGCGCACGCGATTTCGATTTCGACGCCACCTGGCGGGCGGTGCAGCCCGACGACATCATCACGCTGATCTACACGTCGGGCACCACCGGAAACCCCAAGGGCGTCGAGATGACGCACACCAACCTGCTTTTCGAAGCCAATGCGCTGAACGCGGTGCTGGGCGTCCAGTTCGGGGACCGCATCACCTCCTACCTGCCGTCGGCGCACATCGCCGACCGGGCGATGGCGCTGTACAACCAGGAGGTCTTCGGGGTGCAGGTCACCGTGGTTCCCGACGTGCGGGCGATCGCCGCGGCGCTGCCCGACGTGCGGCCCACCATCTGGGGGGCGGTGCCGCGGGTCTGGGAGAAGCTCAAGGCGGCAATCGAATTCGCGGCCGACAACGAGCCCGACGAGGACCGCCGGCTGGCGTTGCAGTGGGCGCTGGCGATCGGCGCGAAACGGTCCGCGGCGCTGATCGCCGGTCAATCGGTACCCGACGATGTCGCCGCGGAATGGGTCACCGCCGACGAGCTGGTGTTGTCGAAACTGCGGGCCAAGCTGGGGTTGGACGAGCTGCGCTGGGCGGTGTCCGGGGCGGCGCCGATCCCCAAGGAAACCCTGGGCTTTTTCGCCGGCATCGGCATCCCGATCTGCGAGGTGTGGGGAATGTCGGAGCTGAGTTGTGTGGCCTCCACCACCCATCCCCGCGACGCGCGGCTGGGCACCGTCGGCAAATTGCTGCCGGGCCTCCAGGCCCGGATCGCCGAGGACGGCGAGTTCCTGGTGCGCGGACCGCTGGTCATGCGGGGCTACCGCAAGGACCCGGGCAAGACCGCCGAGGCCATCGACGCCGACGGGTGGCTGCACACCGGCGACATCCTGGAGCAAGACGGCGACGGCTACCTGCGGGTGGTCGACCGCAAGAAGGAGTTGATCATCAACGCCGCCGGTAAGAACATGTCGCCGGCCAATATCGAAAACGCCATCCTGGCTGCCTGCCCGCTGATCGGGGCGATGGTCACCATCGGCGACTCCCGCCCGTACAACACGGCGCTGATGGTGTTTGACGCGGACTCGGTCGGCCCCTACGCCGCCCGGCACGGACTCTCGGATGCCTCGCCGGCGGCGCTGGCCGCCGACCCGGGCGTGATCGCGCAGATCGCCGCCGGGGTGGCCGACGGCAACGCCAAGCTGTCGCGGGTGGAGCAGGTCAAACGCTTCCGGGTGCTGCCGACCCTGTGGGAGCCGGGCGGCGACGAGGTGACCCTGACGATGAAGCTCAAACGCCGACCGATTTCGGCCAAGTACGCCACCGAGATCGAGGAACTCTACGCAGCCGAACCGGGCCCGCAGGTACACGAGCCCACCCCCTCGGTGTGAAGGGAAAAGCAACGACACCAACGGTTTTCACCTTCGGTCACGGCACCGCCGACGCCGCCCAGATCGCATCGCTGCTGCACGGCGCCGGCGTCGAGCAGCTGGTGGACGTGCGCACGGCCCCGGGCAGCCGGCGCAATCCGGACTCCGCCCGCGAAGCCATGGCGCGCTGGCTGCCCGAGGCCGGGATCGGCTACCGGTGGGAACCCCGCCTGGGGGGCTGGCGCCGCGTGCAGGCCGACAGCCCGGACGTCGGGTTGCGCAACGATTCGTTTCGCGCCTACGCCGGGTACATGCGCAGCCCGGAGTTCCGGGCCGGCATCGATGACCTGCTGCAGGCCGCGGCCGAGCAGCAGGTCGCGGTGATGTGCGCCGAGACGGTGTGGTGGCGCTGCCATCGCAAACTGATCGCCGACTACCTCACCCGGGTGCGCGACGTCGAGGTGCGCCACCTCATGCACGACGGGAAACTGCGTCCCCATCGACCGACCGCCGAGGCGCGGGTCGACGGTGATGTGTTGGTGTACGACGAGTTACCGTCGGCCACCTGATGCCGTGCCGGGGTCGGCGGGTGCTACTGTTCGGGCGCCCACTCGGGCTGGCTGGATCTATCGCTCAAGGAGATGCCCGATGTCGCTGCGTGCCCCCATTGTCATCGGCCTGGCGGTGATCGCCACGCTGACGTTCGCTGGGTGCTCCGGTAAGGCGGCGTCGTCGGCGATCCGTCACCTCCACCCGAGCGCAACGTCGGAGTCCGAGACGATGGACGCCGACTACATCGGCGCCGGGTTCACTGCGATCGACACCAAGGTCGGTGCGCCGCACTACGGCGTTATTCAGGTGTCGATCAACCCGTCGTCGCTGATCATGCAGGTGGTGGACCCCAACCAGCCGGCGAATGTCGACGAGTACGTGTACCGCCGCGGCACGGCGACCGTCGATAACCCGGCCCCGGTGGATCTGACCGGCAGCGACCCGGGCGCGCTGGAACAGAACACCTTCCAGCGCACCGACCTGGACCCGCAGGTCATTGCCAAGGTCATCGGCTCGGCGCCCGAACAGTCCGGGATCGATCAGGCGGCGGCAACCGCGGTGATCATCACCTATCCGCTGGTGGCGCGGCCGGACGACCAGCCCTACATCCAGGTAGACGTGAAGGGGCCGCGCGGCCACGCCAACCCGCGATACAACCTGCAGGGCGACAAACTCGACCAGTAGCTACCCTGGTCGGTATGCCACTTTCCGGAGAATATGCGCCCAGCGCGTTGGATTGGTCCCGCGAACAAGCCGAGAAGTACATGGCGTCCGGCGGCACCGAGGGCACCGACATGCGGGGCATGCCGGTCATCTTGTTGACCACCGTGGGCGCCAAGACCGGCAAACTGCGCAAGACCCCACTGATGCGGGTCGAGCACGACGGGCAGTACGCGATCGTCGCCTCGCTGGGTGGCGCCCCCAAACACCCGGTGTGGTACTACAACGTCAAGAAGAACCCGCGCGTCGAGCTACAGGACGGCACCGTCAGCGGCGACTACGACGCCCGCGAGGTCTTCGGTGACGAGAAGGCGGTGTGGTGGGAGCGCGCCGTCGCCGCCTACCCGGACTACGCCGACTACCAGACCAAGACCGATCGCCAGATTCCGGTGTTTGTGTTGACCCCTGTGCACTGAACTGCCAGGTGGATGGCACCATAAACCGGTGTCCGCCGAACCTCGTGAGACCCCGAACGGTGCGCCGCTGTCCGCGGCCGACATTGACGCGGCGGCCAAGCGGATCGCCGGGGTGGTCACGCCCACCCCGCTGCAGCTAAGCGATCGGCTCTCGGCGGCCACCGGCGCCACGGTCTATCTCAAACGGGAAGACCTGCAGTCCGTGCGGTCCTACAAGCTGCGCGGCGCCTACAACCTGCTGGTGCAGCTTTCCCCGGACGAGGTCGCCGCCGGGGTGGTGTGCTCCTCGGCGGGCAACCACGCGCAGGGCTTCGCCTACGCGTGCCGCGCGTTGGGCATCCACGGCCGGGTGTATGTGCCGGCCAAAACGCCCAAGCAGAAGCGGGACCGGATCCGCTACCACGGCGGGGAGTTCATCGAGCTGATCGTCGGCGGAGCCACCTACGACCTGGCGGCCGCGGCGGCCCTGGACGACGTCGCGCGCACCGGGGCCACCCTGGTGCCGCCCTACGACGACCTGCGCACCATGGCCGGGCAGGGCACCGTCGCCGTCGAACTGCTCGCCCAGCTCGACGAGGAACCCGACCTGGTGGTGGTCCCGGTCGGCGGTGGCGGGTGCATCGCCGGGATCACCACGTATCTGGCCGAGCGCACCGAGAACACCGCGGTGCTGGGCATCGAACCGGCCGGCGCCGCCGCGATGAACGCCGCGCTGGCCGCGGGCGAGCCGGTGACGCTGGACCACGTCGACCAGTTCGTCGACGGTGCGGCGGTGGCGCGGGCCGGCACGCTGACCTACGCCGCGCTGGCCGCGGCCGGCGACATGGTGTCGGTCACCACCGTCGACGAGGGCGCGGTGTGCACCGCGATGCTCGACCTGTACCAGAACGAGGGCATCATCGCCGAGCCGGCCGGGGCGCTGTCGGTGGCCGGGCTGCTGGAATCCGACGTCGAGCCCGGATCCACCGTGGTGTGTTTGATCTCCGGGGGCAACAATGACGTCTCCCGCTACGGGGAGGTGCTGGAACGCTCCCTGGTGCACCTGGGGCTCAAGCACTACTTCCTGGTCGACTTCCCGCAGGAGCCCGGCGCGCTGCGGCGTTTCCTGGACGAGGTGCTCGGCCCCAACGACGACATCACGCTGTTCGAGTACGTCAAGCGCAACAACCGGGAGACCGGGGAGGCGCTGGTGGGCGTGCAGTTGGGGTCGGCCGCCGACCTCGACGGGCTGCTGGCGCGGATGGACACGTCCGGGGTGCATGTCGAACGGCTGGAGCCGGGCTCCCCGGCCTACCGGTATCTGCTGTAACGGCGCGGCTTTTGGCGTTGACTCTGCGCTGACCAGACACCCCACTCGCACTTCTGCCTGGTGGACGCAGAGTCAACTTGGCTGGGAGAGTGGTGACGTGGTGCGTGAGGCGTTTGGTGCGGAATTCGTCGGCGCCGAAGGCTTCCTGGACACCCCGACCTTCGGGTTACCGCCGCGGGTTGTCGCCTCCGCGTTGCGCGACCACCTGGACACCTGGGAGCGGGGACGGCTGACGGTGAGCGCGTTCGCGCAGCCGATGGCCGCCAGCCGCTCCGCCTATGCAGCGCTGATCGGGGTCGATGCGCGCCGGGTGGCGATGAGCAGCAGCGTCTCGTCGGCCCTCGGGGTGGTCGCGGCCTCGATACCGGACGGTAGCCGGGTGGCGACGCTGGCCGGCGAGTTCACCAGCGTCACCTTTCCGTTCGCGGCGCAAGCCGGTCGCGGCGTCACCGTCACCGAGCTGCCGCGCGGCAGATTCGAGGACGCCGCCGGCGACTTCGACGTGGCGGCCGCCAGCCTGGTTCAGTCCGCCGACGGCGCGGTGCTCGACGTCGCGGCGTTGCGGCGTTGCGTCGCGGACTCCGGTACCACCACGGTGATCGATGCGACGCAGGCGTTGGGCTGGCAGAACGTCGAGTTGTCCTGGGCCGACGTCGCGGTCGCGGCCGGCTACAAGTGGCTGTTGGGGCCGCGCGGGGTGGCCTGGATGGCGTTGAGCGAGCGAATATCTGACGTGTTGGTGCCGCACGCCGCGAATCCTTTTGCCAGCGAGGACATGTGGTCGTCGCTGTATGGTTTGCCGATGCGGCTGGCCGGTGATGCCCGCCGATTCGATGCGTCGCCGGTGTGGTTCGCCGTGTTGGGTGCCGGGCTGTCGCTGCCGTGGATCGCGGCGCTGGATCGGGCTGCGGTCGAGGCGCACACGATCGGGTTGGCGAATCGGTTGCGCGCCGAACTGGACTTGCCCACCGTAGAGTCGGCGATCGTGTCGATTCCCACCGCCCGCACGCCCGAGGAGCTGGAGCGGGCCGGGATCCGGGCGTCGGTGCGGGCCGGGGCCCTGCGCGTCGGGTTTCACCTCTACAACACCGAAGACGACCTTGACCGACTGCTCGACGCGCTCTAACCGCAATGCCGCGCAGTTAAGGTTTGCGGCTTGTTGTCAACCGTCGAGGATTTCGATGGTGATGGTGGTTGTGTAGTTGGTGCGGTCGATGGTGCCTTTGGCGCAGTGTTTGGAGATGGCGCGTTCGAC
>NZ_MLQM01000111.1:0-17771 GCF_001854525.1 Mycobacterium talmoniae | reverse complement strand
GCTCTTCCGATCTAGCGCCTCGGCTAGCGCGCTGCTGCCGGCTTCCCGGGTGAGCGCGATTTTTATTTTTATAAGGCGGACGACCGCAGCAGCAGTCAGCCGGTGTCTGGTGGGCTGGGATTTGTCAATAAGAGACAGCGACCGCGCGGGCGGCGACCAGCGCGTGATACCCGCCGATGACATCGGTGGCGCGGTGTAACCCAAGGTCAACCAGTGATGCCGCGGCCAGGCTGGAGGTGTAGCCCTCCGAGCACAGGATCACCCATTCGACGTCGTCGCCGACGGCCTGCGGCAACCGGGCGTCGCTGGTCGGATCGCAGCGCCACTCCAGCACATTGCGTTCGATCACCAGCGCCGCCGCCACCTCGCCTTCCCGCTGCCGCTGGGCGTGCGGCCGGATGTCGACGAGCACCGCGCCGCGCCGCAGCGCGTCGGGCAGCTGGTCGGCGGGCAGCCGGCGCAGCCGATCCCGCGCCGCCGCCAGCACCGCGTCGATGCGACTGGTCACGCTTGCCCCTCGGGCTCGTCGGTCAGCACCGTGCGCTGCCGGCGCAACGTCTTGCGTCCGGTGACCTCGTAGTACGACATCGCGGTCAATGGCGGCGAGTAGGCGTGCACACTCAACGTGGGCTCCACCGGCTCCGCGGGAGCCACCGGCGCCGCGGACACCGTCGACGACGTCGGCGCCCAGACCACGTCGTGCACCCAGCCCAGCGGGAAGGCGGCCTGGTCCCCGGCCTCGAGCCGATTCCTGCGCAGTTCGCCCGCATCCCACCGGTATTCGTCGAGCGACCCGGACAGCACCGTCAACGCGCCGAGCGATCCGCCGTGGTCGTGCAGCTCGGTGGCGTGACCGGGCACCCAGCTGATCAGCCAGATGTCGACCTCCTCGTCACCGTGGATGCGGGTGAACCAGCGGTCGTCGGTGGGCAGGCCGCCCACCGGCAGCAGGACGTCATAGCGTCCGCTGAGCACGTCGTCGGCGGCGCGGTCGGTGGCGTGCAATAGATCGGGCAGCCGCAGCCGGGTGGGGCCGGACACCGACGGGATCCGCGACGGGCGCAGCGCGACAGGATTGGCAATAACCATGGCAGGAACTCCAGAACGGATGGGCGGATCGGGAAATCGACGGCAGCGGTCAGCTACGGCCGACAACACTCCCAAGATCCCGCGTGCTCCATCACGACAGCCATGCTAGCCAGCGCGCCCGGATGCGCGCCGCACCCACCGGCGCCGGGATCGGCGGACACCGTGGTGCCGATGGCGGTGCGGTGCCCCTGAGCAGCCATGTTGTGCACCCCCGCCGACGGCGGCGGCAATTCGAATCACCCGTGAGCAAAATCCGCTAAATCGCCCTCCAGATAGCGCTGCAGGTTCGGCCCGATCGCCGCCACCACGTCGTCCTCGCTCATCGACGCCAGCGGCTCGATCTTCCAGACATAGCGCATCAGCGCGAATCCCATCATCTGCGAGGAGATCAACCCGCTGCGCAGCAGCCGATCACGCTCGTCGCCCAGCGCGGCCACCTGCATCAGGCTGCCTTCGATGATCATCCGCAGCTTGTCCAGGGTGGCCGGCTCGTGCGCGGCGATCTGCAGGATGGCGCGCAGGGTGGGGGCGATGTCGTCGTCGGCCCAGCTGGCCAGCAGCAACCGCAGCATCGCGGCGCCCATCTCGCCGATCGGCATCTGCTGGGCGGCCGCCACCCCATCGAACCACTTCTGCGGCGGGGTGGTGGCCGCATCGAGCAGACCCTCCTTGGACCCGAAGTAGTGGTAGACCAGCGCGGGGTCCACCTCGGCGGCCCGGGCCACCGCCCGGATGGTGGTGCCGGCCCAGCCATGTTCGGCGAACGCCGCACGGGCGGCGCCCAGGATGCGGGCGGCCAGCACGCCGCGCTCATCACGCGGCCCCGGCGTCGCCGGCTTTTTCACCATGGTTTCACCATACCGTGAAATTCCCCTTGCGTTGAGACTAGTTTCCTCGTAGCGTGAAACTAGTCTCAACGCCCCGTGAAAAGAGTCGTCATGAACACCAATGCTCCCGCCCTCGACCGCCCCTGGCGGCGCCCCGGCGCGCTGCGCTACGCGCTGACCCGGCTGGCGGGGCTGCTGCGCTGCCCCATCGACGTGTACCCGCCACAGCCGGGTGCGGTGCTGATCGAGCGCGACGTCGCCGTCACCACCCGCGACGGCACCGTGCTGCGGGTCAACGTCCACCTGCCCCACGGCGATGGGCCGTTCCCTGTGCTGCTGTCGGCGCACCCTTACGACAAGGACAACGTTCCGGCCAAAAGGCGCTGGGGCGCGGGGTATTCGGTGCCGTTTCAGTACCGCATCCTGCGGCAACCGTCGCGGATTCGGTTCTCCAGCCTGACCGGGTGGGAAGCCCCCGATCCGGCGTGGTGGACCGCGCGCGGCTTCGCGGTGGTCAACGCCGACCTGCGCGGCGCCGGGCATTCCGACGGGGCGAGTGCGCTGCTGTCCGACCAGGAGGGCGAGGACGTCTACGACCTCATCGAGTGGGCCGCCGCGCAGCCGTGGAGCAGCGGGGCGGTCGGCATGATCGGGGTGTCCTACCTGGCGATTTCGCAGTGGAAGGCCGCCGCGCTGCGGCCCCCGCACCTAAGGGCGATCGTGCCGTGGGAGGGCTTCACCGACCCCTACCGCGATCTGCTGCGCCCCGGCGGCATCCAGGAGGTCGGGTTCGTCCGGATATGGAGCCGCGGCCTACGCAACGTCCGGCTGAAATACCAACTCGGGGAAGAGAACACCAAACGCCCGCTGGTCGACGACTGGTGGCGGTCGCTGGCGCCGGACCTGGCCAACATCGAGGTGCCCGCGCTGATCTGCGGCAGCTTCTCGGACAACAACCTGCACAGCCGGGGGTCGATCCGCGGCTTCGAACACCTCGGCTCCGCCGAGAAGCATCTCTACACCCACCGCGCCGGCAAATGGTGCAACTTCTACTCCGAACCGTCGCTGCAGGCGCAGCTGGCATTTCTGGACCGGCACCTGCGCGACGGCACCTCGACGCCGCTACCGCGGGTCCGCCTGGAGGTGCGGGAGAGCCGCGATCAGATCGTGGCGGTCCGGGACGAGTCGAGCTGGCCGCTGGCGTCGACACGGTGGACACCGCTGCATCTGACCAACACCGGGCTGTCGACGGACCCGGCCGCCGCGGACGGGGCGATCAGCTTCGACACCCGTTCGCGCGGCGCATGCTTCGGCTGGACCGTGCCCGAGGACACCGAGTTGACCGGGCCGATGGCGGTGCGGCTGTTCGTCGAGGTGACCGGACACCCCGACGTCGACCTGTTCGTCGGGGTCGAAAAGTGGCGCGGCGCGCGCTATGTCCCCTTCGAGGGCTCCTACGGGTTCGGGCGCGACCGCATCACCTCCGGCTGGTTGCGGGCGTCGCTGCGCGCCCTCGACGAGCAGCGGTCGCGGCCGTTCCAGCCGGTGCCGACGTTCACCACCCCCGAGCCGCTGCAACCCGGGCAGGTGGTGCAGGTCGACATTCCGCTGGGCCCGTCGGCGACGCTGTTCCGCGCCGGCGAACGGCTGCGGCTGGTGGTCGCCGGCCGGTGGCTGTGGCCGCGCAACCCGCTGACCGGGCAGTTTCCCACCGCGTACCGGAGCCTTTCGCGGGGCACGTGCACCCTGCACTGGGGACCCGGCCGCGACGCCCAGTTGTTGGTGCCGATGATCGGCTGAGTTGGTGCGCGCGTGCAAGATGGAGTGGTGACACGCGCAGACCGACGCCGGGTTGCCCTAGTCCTCGGCAGCGGCGGCGCCCGCGGCTACGCCCACATCGGGGTGATCAACGAGCTGCGCGACCGCGGGTATGACATCGTCGGGATCTCCGGGTCGTCGATGGGTGCGTTGGTGGGCGGGCTGCAGGCGGCCGACCGGCTCGACGAGTTCACCGAGTGGGCCAAGGCGTTGACACAGCGCGCGGTGCTGCGGCTGCTGGACCCGTCGATCACCGCGGCGGGGGTGCTGCGGGCCGGCAAGATTCTGGACGCTGTCCGAGACATCTTGGGCGACACCACCATTGAGCGGCTGCCGATTCCGTACACGGCGGTCGCGACGGATCTGATCACCGGCAGGTCGGTGTGGCTGCAGCGCGGCCCGGTCGACGCCGCGATCCGGGCGGCGATCGCCATCCCCGGGGTGATCGCGCCGCACGTGGTCGACGGACGGCTGCTGGCCGACGGCGGGATCCTCGATCCGCTGCCGATGGCGCCGATGGCCGCGGTCAACGCCGACCTGACGGTCGCGGTGAACCTCAGCGGCAGCGAGGAGGAGGCCACAGCCCACGACGACGATCCCGAGCCGCGTCCCACCGCGGAGTGGCTGCATCGCATGCTGCGCAGCACCTCTGGGCTGCTGGATACCAACGCCGCCCGGTCGCTGCTGGACCGGCCGACGGCGCGGGCGGTGCTCAGCCGGTTCGGCGCGGCGATCCCGGACACCGACGTCGACGCCGAACCCGAGCCCGACGCGCTGCCCGAGGTTCCCGAGGTGCCCGAGGTGCCCAAGCTGGGTAGCTTCGAGGTGATGAACCGCACCATCGATATCGCTCAGGCGGCGTTGACCCGGCACCACCTGGCGATGTATCCGCCCGATCTGCTCATCGAGGTGCCCCGCACCACCTGCCGCAGCCTGGATTTCCACCGCGCCGCCGAGGTGATCGACGTGGGCCGCGAACTGGCCGCCACCGCCCTGGACGCGGCGGCCGACGCGGGCTGAGTCAGCCGCGCAGGAACTCGGCCACCGCCCCGGCCACCCGGCGCCCCTGCTCACGCCCGGCCCGCGCCGACGCGGCCCGGCACCGCGGGTCCAGCGGGTTGGCGCCGAAGGCCGCCAGCGCGGCGTCGTCGGCGAACACCCCGAACGCCCTGCCGCCAAACCCGGCGATCTCGGCGGCGGGACCGCCCCCGAACGGGGAGGGCGCGGCCTCGCCGGCGGGCACCAACACCACCGCCACCGGACAGTCGTCGGCCACCGCCAGGTTGACCGAGCTGCCGATGCCGCCGTCCATGTAGCGCCGGCCCCCAATCGTCACCGGCGGCCACGCCCCGGGCACCGCGCAGCTGGCGGCCACCGCGTCCACCAAATCAACCCCCGAGTCCCGGTCGAATACCACCAGTTCGCCGGTGGCGATGTCGATGGCGGTGATCCGCAGCTCCCGGTCCGGCCAGGTGTGCGACGGCAGCCGCTGCGCGATCACGTTGCGGCGCACCGGCTCGGCCACGGTCTGCGCGGCCGCCGCGACCGCCCCGATCCGTTGCAGCTTCTGCGCGGTGGAGGTGTTCGGTTCGGTGACCGCGGCCAGGATCAGCTCGCCGATCGCGTCGGCGCTCACCCCGGGATCGATCTCGGCGGACGGCCCGTCGACCTGCCGGGTGAACAGTTCCTCGAGTCCCACGTCGCCGCCGATCTGGGCGGCCACCGCCGATCCCGCCGAGGTGCCGACCAGCACCTGCGAGTCGAGCAACGCGCGCGCGGTGGCCGGTGATGCCTCGGCGATGCCCTGCAATACCCCGGTCTCCCAGGCGATTCCTACCACTCCCCCGCCGGCCAGCACGAGCGCGCGTTTGGTCGTCACGGTCTCCGAGTGTGCCAGTTACCCGAACGGGTGCTGCGCGGCGGCCGCCACCGTGCTCAGGTCGGCGCGGCGCAGCTGGTGGGTGGGCGGGTCCGGCAGCACCAGGTCACGGGTGATCTGTAACCCGGCGTCGACGTGGACCAGCTCGCCGGGCGCGATCAGCTGCCAGCGCGGGTCGTCGTCCATCGGCTCGCTGGCGAACACCACCGCCGGCCGGCCGCGCAGCTGCTCGGCGTGCGCGCGAATGCGCCTGCTGCGCAACGCCAAACTCGGCGGCGCGCCGTCGCGGCGGTCCAGCATGTACAGCTGGTTGGGTTCCGGGTAGCGCAGCGCCCACACCTCGGTGGCGGTGCTGAGCAGCACGTTGACCGCGTAGATCGGCACATTGGCGGCCAGCCAGCTCAGGGCGTCGACCAGGCCGCCGGCCACGTCGCCGCGTCGCGCCCGGATGGCGGCGGTGATCAACGCAAACACCCGCTCGGAGTCGGTGTGGCCGGCCACCAGGTCGGCGGCGCCGACCTGGCGCAACCGCTCGTCGAGCACGTCGAGTCCCTCGACCACGCCGTTGTGCGCGAAGATCCGGCCGTCCTGCAGGAACGGGTGGGTGTTGACCACCTCGTGCGCTCCGGTGGTCGCGTACCGGACGTGCGCGACGAACGTGGTGCCGGTCATGTCGTGGGCTTCGGTGGCGAAGTCGGCGTCCTGCCAGGCCGCGATGGGCTGTTTGCGCAGCTCCGGTTGCCCGTGGCCGTCGAACACGCCCAGGCCGGTGCCGTCGGGGTTGCGCCGGCTCTGTTCGGCGAGGCTGTCCGGGGCGTCGAGCAGCCAAAACGTGGCGGTCACCACCTGGGACCCGGCGTGCAGCGCGAACAGGCGGCACATGCCGGTCAGCCGGCCAGCTGCGCGGACAGTTCGGCTAACGCCTGGCGGGCGTAGCCCTGCCACAGCCAGCCGAGCACCGGCAGCGCGGGGCGGGCCAGCGTCGAGCGCGGGTGAATGGTCCAGCGCCAGCTGACCTGGGTGCCGTCGCCGTCGGGGGTGAACCGCCATTGGCCCTCGACGAGGTCGACCAGCGGGGCCAGCGGGCCCTTGATGTCGGTGAGCGTGTAGTCGAAGCCGTGCGGCGGGTCGATCTCGGTCAATTGCTCCCGCATGCTGCCGCCACCGGTCAGCAGCACGGTGCGGGTTTGGCCGGCCGCGTTCCACTCCCCGGTCTGGTCGCGCACCGCCCTGATCGGCGGGATCGGCCCATACCAGTGCCGAAACAGCGTCGGCAACGGCAACGGCAGGGTGCCGGCGAATGCGTCGGCAACTCCGACGGGTATCGCCCGGGATTGCTCGACGGTGAGAGACATCAGCCCAGGCTAGCCAATCCCGGTGCGGCGCGGCCGGTGACCAGCGGCAGATCGAAGAAACCCTGAATGCCGGCCGGGGCCGCGCAGACCGCCGGGATTTTGTTCACGCAGTGCGCCGCGGTGGCGACGATGCCGGGGTTGCTCTTCAGCCCGGCTTCGACGCTTTCCGGCTGCCAGCCCTTCACGGTGACGAAGGTGTCCGGATTGCCGCGGACCTCCATCTCGTAGCGTTCCCCGGCCGGGCCGAATGACCATGGCGGATCCAGGTTTTCCTCACCCATCAGCCAGTTCACCGTGATCCGCACCACCGGGGTGTCGCCCACCATCGCCTCCCAGTGGAAGCGGCGCCCGGCGACCTGACCGGGTTCGATCGGCCCGATCGGCGAGTCGATCGGGGCGGTCGCGACCGCCACCTCCTGGGAGGAGCGCACCGTGGGATCGGCGGCAAATCCCAACCGGTCCACGCACAACCGCACCGACTGGACGAACCCGCCGTCGAGGAGCTTTTGCATCGGCCCGGTCAGCGCATTGTCCGGCGTCCCGCCGAACCCCATCACGTAACGCAGCACGTCCGGGGCGCCGTAGGTCCGCAGGTCGGAAAACTCTTCGGAGCGAACATAAGTCACCCCCGTCGACATCACCGACAGCAGCAGCGGGAACAACTCGGTGGCCGCCCCGGGGCCGATGCCGGCGCCGTGCAGCGTCGCGTTGCCGGCCTGCGCGGCGATCTCCAGCGGCGCGGCCTCGTGTTCGCTGGGATAGAACCAGCCCAGCGGGGTGACGACGTTCTTGCCGGAGCGCAGCAACGCGGCGACTTCGTCGACGTTGGGCAGCAGCGGCGCATAGATCACCGCGTCGGCGTCCAGCGCGAGGATGTCGTCGATGTTGTTGGTGGCGGTCACCCCCAGCGGTGGTGTGCCGAGGATGTCGCCGACGTCCTTGCCGCTCTTGGTTTCCGAATGCACCCAGCAGCCGACCAGCTCAAGTTCGGGATGCTCGAGCACCCCGTTGATCGCGGCCACTCCCACCGACCCGGTCGCCCATTGCACCACGCGCAGACTCATGATCACTTTCTACCGCGAGCAGACACAGAATCGCATCTTCCTGGCCGAAATTATGCGATTCTGCGTCTGCTCGCCGGGTCAGTCCCGCACCTCGGTGACCTGGTAGGCGTTGTCGGCGTACCGGGACCGGATGGTCTTCTTGTCGTACTTGCCGACGCTGGTGCGCGGAATCTCGTCGACGAACGTCCACCGCTCCGGCAGCCACCACCGAACAACCCTGCCGGCCAGGAAGGTTCGCAGCTCACCGGCCTGCGCGGCGGCCCCCTCCCGGGCCACCACCACCGCCAGCGGCCGTTCCTGCCAGCGCTCGTCGGGCACGCCGACCACCGCCGCCTCGACCACGTCCGGGTGGGCGATCAGTGCGTTCTCCAGCTCGACCGAGGAGATCCATTCCCCGCCGGATTTGATCACGTCCTTGGCCCGGTCGGTCAACGTGATGAAGCCCTGGGCGTCGATGCGGCCCACGTCCCCGGTGCGCAACCAGCCGCCGTCGAACTTCGACTCGTCCTGGCCGCGGTAGTAGGAGCCGGCGATCCACGGGCCGCGCACCTCCAGTTCGCCGACGGCCTCACCGTCATTGGGCAACACCTGGCCGTCGTCGTCGACGATGCGGGTTTGCACCCCGCACACCGGCTGTCCCTGGGTGCCCCGCAACGTCCAGTGCTGCTCATCGGGGGTGCCCGGCGGCGGCCACGCCATGGTGGCCAGCGGCGACGTTTCGGTCATCCCCCACAACTGGCGGATCTGCACCCCGTGCTTGTCCTCGAAGGTGCGCATCAGCGACACCGGCACCGCCGAGCCGCCGCAGGCGACCAGCCGCAGCGACGACATGTCGTGGTCGGGTTCGGTGTCCAGGAAGTGCATGACGTCGTTCCAGATCGTCGGCACCGCGCCGGCCACGGTGGGCCGCTGCGTCTCGACCGCGTCCACCAGGGAGCGGGCATCGAGGTAGCGGTCCGGCAGCACCAGGTCGGCGCCGGCCATCAACGCCGCGTACGGCAGCCCCCAGGCGTTGGCGTGGAACATCGGCACGATCGGCAGCACCCGGTCGACGGACCCGACCCCGATCCCGTTGGTGGTGCAGGCCGCCATCGAGTGCAGGTAGCTCGAACGGTGGCTGTAGACCACGCCTTTCGGGTTGCCGGTGGTGCCGCTGGTGTAGCACATCGCGGCCGCGGAGTTCTCGTCGATCTCGGGCCAGTCGAACTCGGCCGGCTCGGCGCCGACGACGTCGGCGTAGCGCAGCACCGTCTTACCGGCCTGTTCCAACGCCGCCGTATCACCGTCGCCCACCGCGATCACGGTGTGCACGGTGTCGAGCTGGTCCAGCACCGGCGCCAGCAGCTTGGCCAACGACACGTCCACCAGCACGACCTGGTCTTCGGCTTCGTTGGCGACGTAGACGATCTGATCGGCGAACAGCCGGATGTTCAGGGTGTGCAGCACCGCCCCCATCGCGGGCACCGCCAGGTAGGCCGCCAGGTGCTCGGCGTTGTTCCACATGAACGTGGCGACCCGCTGGTCACCGCTGATGCCCAGGCGGCGCAGCCCGTTGGCCAGCTGGGCCACCTGCTGTCCGAGCTCCCGGTAGGTACACCGGCGGTACCCGTCGCCGGTCGCCGTGGTCACGGTGCGCGCGCCGTGGACCGCGGTGGCGTGGTTGAGGATGGCGGTGATCGTCAGCGGGACGTTCTGCATCGTGCTGTACACGACGTACCACCTTTGCGCTGTTGGCCGCTGTTGTCTACAAGCCCGGCTCAACGCTACCCGCGTGGGCGTGCCACCGGGTGTTAGACCAGCACCGGCTCCAGCTCAAACAGCTCGGGGCGGTCGGCGACCTCGCCCACCAGGGACGCCGTGGTCAATGCGATGGACACCACGGTGACCGCACCGGCGTGGTCGGCGACGTAGAGGTGGCTGCCGTCGGCGCTTTCGGCCACGCAGGACGGCTGCGCGTCCAGGGCGACGGCGCCGATCACGTCGTGCGTCAGGGTCGACATCACGGTGACACCGGCCCCGGTGACCAGGTAGGCCCGCGCACCGTCGTTGCTGAGCAGCAGTTGGGTGACGGCGTCCGGCGACCCGATTTCCAGGCTGCCGGTGATGACCGCGGCGCGGGTGTCGACCACGTCGATCATGGCACCCAGGTCGGGGTCGCAGCTGGCGACGTAGAGGATGCCGCCATCGTGGTTGAGCGCGAGACCCCGGATGGGCGAACCGATCTCGATGGTGTCCAGCACGCGGCGGGCGGCGGTGTCGATCACCGCCAATCCGCTGCCGTCGGGCCGCTGGATGGCGACGTAGAGGCGCTGACCGTCCGGGCTGACGGCCAGGTTCTCGGCGACGGCGCCCGGCGGCACCGCCAGGTCGATCGCCTGGGCTTGCTCGGTCGTGGTGTCCAGGACCACGACATCGGCCCCGTCGGCCCCGATGCGGCTGGTGAACAGGAGTTTCCCGTCCGGGCTCCCCGCCAGGTCGCGCACCGAGCCGGCCAGCGGGTACCCGGCGACGGCGGTGCCGCTGTCCAGGTCGATCGCCGCGACCGCGTCGTAGCCGGCTGAGGCGACGCCGACGTAGACCCGAGCCTCGTCGGCCTCATCGGCGGCGACCGTGAACGGCTCGGGCAGACCGGTGAGCGTCGCCGCGACTCGCCCGGCGGCCAGGTTGATCACCGAGATGCTGTCGTCGCCGTAGTTCGTCACGACCAGGCGGCGACCGTCGCGGCTGGCGGCGACACCGGCAATGGGACCGTTGCCCACGGCGATGCGACCGGCGACGGTGAGCCCCAGCGCCACGCCGACCTCCAGCAGCGGACCGGCCTCGGCCAAGACCTCGGGGAGATACCGGTGCGAACGCGGCCCCAGGTTGACCGCCAAGTCCCCCAGTGCGGGAATCCGCACCGTGGGCGCCGACGACGGCGGCTCGGCCAACGCCACACCGCCGGTCGCGTCACCGGCCTCGCTCATAGCGGTCACAGCCTTTGCCATCGTTGTCGAACCTCCCCGCGGGCAGCAGCAACACCGCCCTGGATATCGATTGCAGCGCCCGTCGGGCACAAGTTCCATTCGAGTTTAGCGGCGGAATTCACGGTCAAAAGGAAGCATTTCACCGTTGTGACTCATATCGCAGAACGCGCTTAGATTGCGCTTAGCCGACAACTATTCCGTGGGCCACAATGTGTTCCACAGCAACACAGCGACTGGGGATCGACGTGGCCTTACCGCCGCCTGGCGAACGGGTGACCTCGGTCTCACGCCATTCTCGGAATTAAGAGTCTCTTAACGTCTGGCCAAAAAGAGGCGAACATCACATTGCGTCGCCGGTGTCGGGCGCGCCGAACCAGCGCCTCAGCGCCGCGTGCAGCCGATCGACGCCGTCGGGGCGCGCATCGTCGGCCGCCCAGGCGACGTAGCCGTCCGGCCGGATCAACAGCGCGGCCACCGCGGTGGCGGAGCTGGTGACCGTCGCGGCGTCCACCCGGTCGGCCCACCCCGGCACGGACTCGGCGAACACGCCGCCGGTCCGGTCAAGCAGCAGCGGGCGCGCCGCCCGCATCGCCTCGGCGACGCGGCGTCCATCGCTCAACGCCAACTCGGGGACCAGATACCCCGACAGCGGGTGATCGTCGCCGACGTCGTAGCGGGTATCCGAGCCGGCCAGCAGCCGCGCCAAATGCGCTGCGGTGTCCGGGTTTTGCGTGAGTTCACCGAACAGTGCACGCAGCGCGGCCACCTCGGGGCCGGGGGCCATCAGCGCGGTCTGGGACATCGAGTGCATCATGACGCGCTCGCCGACCGGATACCGCTCGCGCTGGTAGCTGTCCAGCAATCCGGTTGGCGCCCAGCCGTTCACCGCCGCGGCGAGCTTCCAGCCGAGGTTGACCGCATCCTGCAACCCCAGGTTGAGGCCGGGCCCGCCGATCGGGGAGTGCACGTGGGCGGCGTCGCCGACCAGGAACACGTTGCCGTCGCGGTAACGGTCGGCCTGGCGGGTGTTTTGGCCGTTGATCCGGCGCAGCGCGTGCGGACCATCTCCGCGGGGCGGTTCCACCGGCAAGTCGACGCCCAGCACCCGGCGCAGGCTCTTCCGCAGTTCCTCCACCGTCATCGGCGTGTCGTCGCAGACCGATTCGTCGCCGAACTCGATCGTTCCGATGAGCGGTCGGCCGGGTTCCAGTTCGGCGACAACGACACCGCCGCGGTCCACTCGGTTGTGCCCGAACGGGATTCGACCGCCGCCGGGAAGTGCGATACCGCCGTCGTCGGCGCGCAGCTGGGCAGGCAGGTGGACGTGGGCGATCCTCAGCACCATCGGGGCGGTGAATCCGGGGAATCCGATGCCGGCGGATTTGCGGACCAGGCTGCGACCCCCGTCGGCGCCGACCAGGTATCGGGTACGCAGCGGGTAGGGCCCGTCGGGGCCGGTGACGATGAGATCCACGCCGCCGTCGCGCTGGGTCACCTCGGTCAGCCCGTGGCCCCACCGGATTTCCGCGCCCAGGCCGCGGGCCCAGGCTTCCAGGTGGCGCACCAGCCGTGGCTGCGGGATCAGCATCCTGCGCATCGGATTGTCCGGCACGCCGTCCAACGGCAGCGGAATCCCGCTGAAGGCAGCGAACGCGGCTGGCGGCGGCCCGGGCGGGCCACCCAACTCGTGGTAGAGCCCGCGCATGTCGAGCACCCGAACCACCTGCCCGACAAGGCCGTTGGCTTTGGGCTCGGCGCTGGGCTCGGGAAGCGCGTCCAGCACGATCGGGCGCACGCCGGCCAGCGCGAGTTCGCCGGCGGTCATCAGTCCGTTGGGACCGGCGCCGGAGACGACAATCTCGACCGCGTTTTCACCCATGGCGGTGACCTTTCACGAGGTGGTTGAGCCGGTAACCGGCGCTGGGAGGCCCGCCGCCACCGCGGCGAAACCGCGGCGCAGCAAGGTGGTGATGTGCACCGGCGGGTCGGCGTGCACGTAGTTGTCGAGCGCGGCCTCGGCGACCGCCCGGATCACCCCGACGACCAGGCGGGGGTACATGTCCCGGTCGGGATCGGTGCCGGTGCGCGCGGCGATGGCCTCGACCCAGTCGGCGAAGACTTCCTTCGACACGGCCGCGCGCGCCTCGGGAGTCAGCAGCAGCTTGCGCACCTCCCCCAGCTGCTCCGGGCTCGGCACGGTCGCGGCCGCCCCGTCGTCCTCCAGCGGCGCCAGCACCGCCGCGGTGATCGCCGCCCACAGTGGCTCGTCGGAGGGCCGGGCCCGCAGCGCGTCGAGGCTGCGCCGCACCCGTTCCACCTGCCGGTAGGCCAACGCGTCGTATTTGCCGGTGAAGTAGTTGCTGAACGTCCGTAGCGAGACCCCCGCGCGGGCGGCGATGTCGTCGCGGGTGACGTTGTCCAGCCCGCGCTCGAACGCCAACTCCAGCGCGGCGTCGCTGAGGGCTTTACGGGTATCGAGCTTTTTGCGCTCGCGTAAACCGGCCACCCAGCCAGCATAGGCTCGGATTGCCCACTGGGCAATATTGCCTAGTAGGCATGGTTATGTGGGCTGCACGGGCACCTTGGCGGCGATCTGGTTGGCGATGTTGACCGCGGTGTCGGCGGGGTCGGCGCTGCAGGTGTTGACGTCGACGACGACGTTGTTCCGCACGGTCAGGGCCCGCCCGCAGGCCCAGCCGGGGGCGCCGGCGTTCTCTTGGGTCGCGACCACGCTGAGCACGCCCTTGTCGTTGGTCACCGGCCCGGCCTCCCACTCCGAGCCGGACTGGATGTGGGTGTACAGGTCGCAGGTCGGCCACTGCTTGGCGGAGGCGTCGTAGAAGGCGGCGGCTTGCTTGGCCGACGGAAACAGCACCACGGCCTGCTCGACGAAGTGGGTGAAGTTGTCGCCCTCCTGCAGGGTCTGATCCCGCATGGCGGAAAAACCGCTGTCGGCATAGACCTGGGCCTGCGCCGCGCCGTCGATCGGCAGACACTCCCGGGGTTGCATCGTGTCGCTGTCGTCGGACATCGCATTGTGATACCTGGTGACGGCCATCTCGGTGGCCCCCATGACGGCGTTGACCTGCTCCGGGGTGAGCAACAGCCCCTTCAGCGCCTTCTCGACAACCGGCGGCGGAGCCTTGGTCGTCGTGGTCGATGTGGTGGTCGTCGTGGCGCTCTTGTGGTTACCGCTGTGGCAGCCAGGAGCCAATAGGCTCACGCCCGCAACGACGAGCACGGCCGTCAAACGACGCATGTGTTCATTCCAAGCCTCGCCCTAACCCCCGACCGGTCGGTGCACAGCTATCCCTACAGCGTTGCCGGCCAGGACTCGCGTGTGCTGAGCGTAAGTGACACCGGGCGAGTAATGCGACGTATTTAGCCGATTCTTGGCCTGCCCGTGATCTTGTATCAACGCCGGATGGGTTGCTGTGCGACCACACTGGCCGTCGGTGCCCCCAGTCGGACTCGAACCGACACTGGGCGGATTTTAAGTCCGCTGCCTCTGCCAATTGGGCTATGGGGGCTTGCGGCGAATCTAGCGTGACGGCGGCAGCGGCCCCCGACCGGGACTACGCGGCAGGTGGCCTCGGCACGCGGCATTGATTCCGCGGAAGGGGAATTGGGCGAGCTGCTGGTGCTACAGGTGGTTGGGGCAGTACGCGTTCGCCGAGATGGCGGTGAACTTCGCGGCGCTCTCCATGGTGAAGCCGGGGTTGGTGCTGCGCACCGCGTTCACGGTGTCGAGGGGGGTGAGTCCGCCGTCCATCAACTTGCATACCGCCTGGCCGGCCGCGATGGCCTGCCCGGCGCCGCGGTGGCTGAGGCCCGCCTGGTCGAGCGCGGCAAGAAACGCCGCGTCGTCGCCGGTCGTGTCGGCATGCGCGGGAACGGCGAGGCCCACCATTGCGGCGGCGCTTACCAGGAGGAGTAGGCGCTTCATGCAGGTCATTCTGGTCAGGGCCCGTTAAATCCGTGTTACCTGACTTTTACCGTCGTTCACTGGCTTGTTAAATCCATGTGACGGACCCCCGTGTCCACCGGGGACAGGGGCCGCGTTTTGGGTCCTTGAGCTGGCTACATGTGTTCGGGGCAGTAGGACGTCGCGGAGATGACCGCAAACTTGGCGGCGTGCTCGGTGGTGAATCCGGGGTTGGTGCTTTGGACCGCCACCACGGTGTCCATCGGCGACAGGCCAGCGTCCATCAATTTGCACACGGCATGTCCGGCCACGATGGCCTGGTTCGCGCCGCGGTGGGACAGTCCCGCCCCGGAAAGTGCGCCAAGGAATTCCGCGTCGCTGCCGGATTCGTCGGCGTGCGCCGGCGCTGCGAGGCCGACCAGCGCGGTGGTGAGACCCATCAGCAGGAGTAGGCGTTTCATGGCTCGAAGTCTGCGTGGGCCCCGTTAAGTCGGTGTTACGCAGCTTTTACCGCGTCGGATCGCGTTGTTAATTCCGGGTTACCGGCCTTTCATTCGGGCTCGACGAGACCGGTGAGCCGCAGGGCGGACGGCGGTTGGCGCCGCTCGTCTCTGCATCGAATTTTGTTGGCCGACAGCATCGTTCGAACACCCTACGCCGCCAGCCGCTCACCTCACAACACCGCGGCGCGCCGTGTGCGTTGGCGCTTGCGTGCACGGGAGAACCAACTCGCCCTGAAATCACAGGCGCCCCTTTTGTATCGAGACCCGACGCCGCGGAGCCGTCGGCGTGACGCGTGACACCGCCTGCGCCGCGGGTGTGTAAAAAGTTCGAGCGTCGAAGTTAAGAAGCAGTTAACCCGCTTTCATTGCCGCCGTTAGTTAGGGAACTGTGGAGCCTGCTCAGTGGCCGACCTGTGCAGGCCGGCTCGTTTCGCTAAGGAGAGGGCAATGTCTTTCGTAACCACACAACCTGAGGCGCTGACGTCGGCAGCCAGCACCCTGCAGGGGATCGGCTCGGCGTTGGCCGCCCAAAACGCCGCCTCGGCCGCCCCGACGACCGGTGTGGTTCCGGCAGCCGCCGATGAGGTCTCGGCGCTGACCGCGGCGCAGTTCGCCGCGCACGCCACCCTGTACCAGCAAGTCAGTGCGCAGGCCAGCGCGATCCACGAAATGTTCGTCAACACCCTGGGCATGAGCGCCGGGTCGTATGCGGCTACCGAGGCTGCCAACGCGGCCGCCGCGGGCTGAGCGGGGCAATCATGTTTGATTTCGGAGCCCTACCGCCGGAGATCAACTCCACCCGCATGTATGCCGGCCCTGGTTCGGCGCCCATGATGGCCGCCGCGGCCTCGTGGCGCGCGCTGGCCGCCGAACTCAGTTCGGCGGCGACCTCCTACGAGGCGGCCCTTACTCAGTTGACCGGCGAGGAGTGGACGGGGCCGGCGGCCGCGTCCATGACCGCCGCCGCCACCCCGTATATGACGTGGATGGGCACCACCGCTGCCCAAGCCGAACAGGCCGCCACCCAGGCCACCGCCGCGGCGGCCGCCTTCGAGGCGGCCCATGCGGCGACCGTGCCCCCGGCGGTGGTCGCCGCCAACCGGGCTCAACTGGCCACGCTGGTCGCGACCAACTTCCTGGGCCTCAACACTGCGGCGATCGCGGCCAACGAGGCCCATTACGGGGAGATGTGGGCCCAGGACGCCGCGGCGATGTACGGCTACGCCGGCTCCGCGGCGAGCGCCTCGCAGGTGACCCCGTTCACCTCGCCGAACCAAACCACCAACCCGACCGGGATCGCTGGGCAAGCCGCGGCGGTGACCCAAGCCTCGGGCACCGCCGCGGGGAACAGCAGCGCCCAAGTCTCGCAGCTGATCTCGTCGATGCCCAGTGCGATTCAAAGCCTGGCTTCGCCGATGTCGGCCGCGACGTCGGCGGCGTCGGGTTCGGGAGCGTCCGGAATCGGGAGCATCCTGAGTGGGCTGGGCAGTTCGCTGGGGTCGACCGACTACATGTCGGTGATCTTGAACGGCATCTCCTCCGGAGGCGCCACCGCCGCGATGTATATCCCGTCGACCCTGATTCCGAGCATGATCGGTTACTTCGCCGGTCCGGGTTTCAACGCCGCCGGCGGTGGTGCGGCGTCCGCCGGCCTGGGGGCGCTGCTGGCCCCCGGTGGTCCACTGGGCGAACTCGGTGCACTCGGCGGCGCCGCCGGTGCGGCGTCGTCGGCCGTTCCCGGCCTCAGCGCGGGCTTGAGCGGCAGTTCGGCGGTGACCGCCAGCATGGGCCAGGCCTCGCTGGTCGGCGCGATTTCCACCCCGCCGACGTGGGCGGCGGCGACCCCGGCCAGCGCCGCCAGCACCGGCGCCGTGCAGGGTGCCGGCTGGGCCGTGGCCCCGGAAAGCAACTCGGTGGCCGCCATGCCCGGCGGGATGCCGGGTGGTGCTGGCGGGCGCGGCGGCGGTTTCGGTTTCGGCGCACCGCGTTACGGCTTCAAACCCACCGTGATGCCACGACCGGTCGTGGCCGGATAAGCCATATCCTTTCGCAGGCAACGAGTTAAGGAGACAGTGATATGCCGACGCGTTTTATGACCGATCCGCACCAGATGCGGGCGATGGCGGGCCGTTTCGACGTGCACGCCCAAACCGTGGAGGATGAGGCCCGCAAGATGTGGGCGTCCTCGACCAACATCACCGGAGCCGGCTGGGGCGGGACCGCGGCCAACACCTCCTACGACACCATGGGCCAAATGCAGACCGCGTTCCGCAACATCGTCAACATGCTGCACGGGGTGCGCGACGGGCTGATCCGCGACGCCAACAACTACGAGCAGCAAGAAG
>NZ_MLQM01000110.1:0-18028 GCF_001854525.1 Mycobacterium talmoniae | reverse complement strand
CCCGTTGACCGTGTCCGGCGGCAGCGGATGCAGTCGGCGCTGACTGTAGATCAGCGGCCGCAGCCCGGTGGTGCCGACTTGCCGGCCGGCCAGGCCCAGCTCGGACAGCAGCGCCGGCACCTCGGGGCGGCGCACCACGAACGCCTCGGCGCCGATATCCATCGGCACCCCGCCCAGCCGTTCGGTGCGCAACACCCCGCCGAGCCGGTCGGTCGGATCGAACAGGGTGATGACCGCGTCACCGCCCAGGGCCGTGCGCAGCCGGTAGGCGGCGGTCAACCCGGAGATCCCGCCGCCGACCACGCAGTACTGCGGCCGGCCGGCCCGGCTTAGCCGCGGACCGTCTCGGCCCGCGGCGCCGCCAGACGGGACCCGGGTGGTCACAGCGAGTGCACCAGTCCCACCAGGTCGGTGAGGATGCCGGGGTCGGTCTCCGGCAGCACCCCGTGCCCCAGGTTGAAGACGTGACCGGCCGCGCCGGCCGCCACCGCACGGCGCCCGTCGTCGACCACCGCGCGGGCCGCGCGGGCCACCACCGGCCAGCCGGCCAGCAGCACCGCCGGATCGAGGTTGCCCTGCAGCGCGGTGCCGGGGGCGACCCGGGCCGCGGCGTCGGCCAGCGACGTCCGCCAGTCGACCCCGACCATCCCCGCCCGCGCCGGCCGCACGGCCTGCGACATCGCCCCCAGCAGCTCGGCGGTGCCGACCCCGAAATGGGTCATCGGCACGTCGGCGTCGGCCAGCGCGGCGAACACCCGGGAGCTGTGCGGCAGCACGTGGGCCCGGTAGTCGGCCAGCGACAACGTGCCCGCCCACGAGTCGAAGACCTGGATGGCGTCCACCCCGGCGTCCAGCTGGACCCGCAGGAACGCGATGGTCAGGTCGGTCAGCTTCTCCATCAACGCGTGCCAGCTGTCCGGCTCGGCCAGCATCATCGCCTTGGTGCGGGCGTGGGTGCGGCTGGGGCCGCCTTCGACCAGGTAGGAGGCCAGCGTGAACGGCGCCCCGGCGAACCCGATCAGCGGCACCGCGCCGAGCGCGGCCACCAGCTGCGACACCGCCTCCGCCACCGGCTGCACGGCCTGCGGGTCGAGCGGTTTGAGCGCGGCGACGTCGGCGGCGGTGCGCACCGGGTGGGCGATCACCGGCCCCACGTCGGGCACGATGTCCAGCTCGACCCCGGCGCCGCGCAGCGGCACCACAATGTCGGAGAACAGGATCGCGGCGTCCACGTCGTGGCGGCGCACCGGCTGCAGGGTGATCTCGGCGACCAGCTCGGCGTCGAAGCAGGCCGCCAGCATGCTGTGCTGGGCGCGCAGCGCCCGATACTCGGGCAGCGAGCGGCCGGCCTGCCGCATGAACCAGACCGGCATCCGGTGCGGTTTGCGGCCGGCGATGGTGGTCAGATACGGCGACTCGGGCAGCTCACGGCGGGTACTCATCACGGTCAATGCTGCCACGACGCGGATTCGGCGCGCCTGTCGCGGCGGGTCGGTGCAGGGGTCTAGCGTGGGATGGTGTGACCTGCGCCGCGACGATGCCAAGCGCCGCGACGAGAAGTGCGCAGCGATGAGGAGGAGCGGCGCTCAATGACCCCAGCCGAACCGGCCCCATTTCGCGAGGCGGTCGCGGCGATGACCGCTGCGGTGGTGCGCTCGGAGATCGAGTTGGGCCCGATCCGGCCGCCGCAGCGTCTGGCACCGTATAGCTATGCGCTGGGCGCCGAGGTCAAACACCCCGAGGCCACCGAGGCCGGGGGGGTCCCGGAGTACTCCGAGGGCGACGCGTTCGGTCGGCTGATTTTGCTGTACGACCCGGACGGCTCGGAGGCCTGGGACGGCACCATGCGGCTGGTCGCCTACATTCAGGCCGACCTGGACTCGCACGAGGCGCTGGATCCGCTGTTGCCCGAGGTGGCCTGGAGTTGGCTGGTCGAGGCGCTGGAATCCCGCACCGAGCACGTCACCGCGCTGGGCGGCACCGTCACCGCCACCACCTCGGTGCGCTACGGCGACATCGCCGGGCCGCCGCGCGGCCACCAGCTGGAGCTGCGCGCATCCTGGACGGCGACCGCCGGCGACCTGGACACCCACGTCCAGGCGTTCTGCGAGGTACTCGAACATGCCGCGGGCCTGCCTCCGGTCGGGGTGACCGACTTGAGTTCGCGGTCCCGCGTCTGATATGTGTTCCGACATCTGCGAAGCCACCCGCGAGCACCTCGACCGCACCGAACCCGAACCCACACCCCTGCCGCATCCGGCCGATGGTGTCCCGGAGCTGTCGGTCACCGTCGGTGAGATCGCCGCGGCCGCCGAGCTGCTGGCCGGCGGCCGCGGACCGTTCGCGGTGGACGCCGAGCGGGCGTCGGGTTTTCGCTACTCCAACCGGGCGTATCTGATCCAGATCCGGCGCGCCGGCGCCGGCACCGTGCTCATCGACCCGGTCAGCCACGGCGCCGACCCGGTGACCGCGCTGGCGCCGGTCGCGCGGGTGCTCACCGAGGGCGAATGGATCCTGCACGCCGCCGACCAGGACCTGCCCTGCCTGGCCGAGGTCGGGATGCGGCCACCGGCGCTGTACGACACCGAACTGGCCGGCCGGCTGGCCGGCTTTGACCGGGTCAACCTGGCGACCATGGTGCAGCGGCTGCTCGGGCTGGGCCTGGCCAAGGGGCACGGCGCGGCCGACTGGTCCAAGCGGCCGTTGCCGGCGGCGTGGCTGAACTATGCGGCCCTGGACGTGGAGGTGCTCGCCGAGCTGCGCGAGGCGATCGCCGCGGTGTTGGCCGAGCAGGGCAAAACGGAGTGGGCCGCGCAGGAGTTCGAGCATCTGCGGACCTTCGTCGCCCCGCCCACCCGGCGGGACCGGTGGCGGCGCACGTCGGGCATCCACAAGGTGCGCAGTCAGCGCGGCCTGGCCGCGGTGCGCGAGTTGTGGACGGTGCGCGACCAGATCGCGCAGCGCCGCGATATCGCGCCCGGGCGGATCCTGCCGGACGCGGCCATCGTCGAGGCCGCGCTCGCCGACCCGAAAACCCTCGACGACCTGGTCAAGCTGCCGGTGTTCGGCGGCCGCAAGCAGCGGCGCGGCGCGGACACCTGGTTCGCGGCGCTGCAGGCCGCCCGGGACAACCCCGAACCGCCGGACACCGCCGAACCAAGCAACGGGCCCCCGCCGGCGGCGCGGTGGAGCAAACGCAAACCGGAGGCCGCCGCCCGGCTGGACGCGGCCCGCACCGGGTTGACGGCGCTGTCCGAGCAGGTGTCGGTGCCCACCGAGAACCTGATCGCCCCCGACCTGGTGCGACGGCTGTGCTGGGACTGGACCGGCGGCGACGGGCAGGCCATCGATGAGTTCCTTCGCGACGCCGGCGCCCGGGCCTGGCAGCGCGAACTCGTCGTCCCGGTCCTAGCCGCCGCGCTGACGCCGGCGCCCTAGTCACCCGCCGAGATCGACGTTTTCGGGACAAAATGCGAGACGCGGGCCCGGAAACGTAGATCTCGACGCGACCCCGGCACCCTCAGTCCAGGTGTTCGCTGATCTCGGAGCCGGACTCCACCCCGCCGGACAGCGCGGCCACCCAGCCGGTGATCTGACGGGCCACGTCCTGTTCGGTCAGCCCCACCTCGGCGAGCACCTCACCGCGGGAGGCGTGCTCGTAGAACCGTTGCGGTAAGCCGACATCGCGGCACGGCACGTCGATCTCGGCGGCCCGCAGCGCCGCCGACACCGCCGACCCCACCCCGCCGGCCACCCCGTGGTCCTCCACGGTGACGACAAGCTTGTGCTCGGCCGCGAGCTCGCGCAGCGCCGCGGGCACCGGCAGCACCCAGCGCGGGTCGATCACGGTCACCCCGATGCCCTGGTTGCGCAGCCGCTGCGCGACCGCCAACGCCATCGCCGCGAACGCGCCGACCGCCACCAGCAGCACCTCGGCGCCCAGCCCGTCGGCGGGCTCCGCCAGCACGTCGACGCCCGCGCGGCGCTGCACCGCCGGAATGTCGGCGCCGACGTCGCCCTTGGGGAACCGCAGCGCGGTGGGCCCATCATTGATGTCGAGCGCCTCGCCGAGTTCTTCGCGCAGCCGGGTGGCGTCCCGCGGCGCGGCCACCCGCATCCCGGGCACGATGCCCAGCATGGACAGGTCCCACATGCCGTTGTGGCTGGCGCCGTCGTTGCCGGTGACCCCGGAGCGGTCCAGCACCACCGTCACCGGCAGACGGTGCAGCGCCACGTCCATCATGATCTGGTCGAACGCCCGGTTGAGGAAGGTCGAGTAGATCGCCACCACCGGGTGCATGCCGCCCATCGCCAGCCCGGCCGCCGACGTCAGCGCGTGCTGCTCGGCGATGCCGACGTCGAACAGCCGGTCCGGGAACCGCTGCCCGAACGGGGTTAGGCCGGTGGGGCCCGGCATGGCGGCGGTGATCGCCACCACGTCGCGGCGTTTGGCGCCGTATTCGATCAGCGCCTCGGAGAAGGTAGCCGTCCAGCCCGGCCCGGGCACGGCGATCGCCGATCCGGTCAGCGGGTCGATCACCCCGCAGGAGTGCATCTGCTCGGCGTCGTCGTTTTCGGCCGGCGGGTAGCCCATGCCCTTGCGGGTCACCACGTGCACGATCACCGGGCCGCCGTACCCGCGGGCGCGCTGCAGCGCCGCTTCCACCGCGTGCTCGTCGTGCCCGTCGACCGGCCCGACGTACTTGAGCCCCAGATCGGTGAACAGCAGCTGCGGGCTCAGCGCGTCCTTGATGCCGACCTTGACGCTGTGCACCGCGTGGTAGGCCAAATCGCCGACGATCGGGATCCCGCGGATCAGTCGGCGGGTCTCGTCCAGCAGCCGCTCATAGCCGGGCTGCAGCCGCAGCGCCGCCAGGTGCTCGGCGAATCCGCCGATGGTCGGGGCGTAGCTGCGCCCGTTGTCGTTGACGACGATCACCACCGGCCGGTGCGCGGCGGCGATGTTGTTCAACGCCTCCCAGCACATGCCGCCGGTCAGCGCGCCGTCACCGACGACGGCCACCACGTGCCGGTTGCGGTGCCCGCTCAGCTCGAACGCCTTGGCCAGCCCGTCTGCGTAGGACAGGGCCGCGCTGGCGTGGCTGGATTCCACCCAGTCGTGTTCGCTTTCGGCGCGGGACGGATACCCCGACAGGCCGCCCTTTTTGCGCAGCGTCTCGAAGTCGGGGCAGCGGCCGGTCAACATCTTGTGCACGTAGGCCTGATGGCCGGTGTCGAAGATGATCGGGTCGTGCGGCGAGTCGAACACCCGGTGCAGCGCCAGCGTCAGCTCCACCACCCCGAGGTTGGGGCCCAGATGCCCGCCGGTGGCGGCGACTTTGTGGATCAAAAACTCGCGGATCTCGGCAGCCAGATCGGTGAGTTGGGCCTGCGAAAGGTGTTGCAGATCGGCCGGCCCACGGATCTGTTCAAGCATCAGGCCAGTCTACGCACGACACCACCGCTGCTCGCCGAATCTGGTCCGCACCACCGGCCCGGCGCCGACGTATCGTCGGAGTTATGCACGCCGAGGAGATCGCCGAGGACTTCCCGGTGATCAGCATCGACTCCGACGCGCTGGACGCGGCCCGGCTGCTGGCCGAGCACCGGCTGCCCGGGATCGTGGTCACCGACGCCGCCGGCAAGCCCTACGCGGTGCTGCCGGCCTCCCAGGTGGTCCGGTTCATCGTGCCCGGCTACGTGCAGGACGATCCCTCGCTGGCCGGGGTGCTCGACGAGTCCATGGCCGACCGGGCCGCCGAGAAGCTGGGCGGCAAGACGGTGCGCGAGGTGCTGCCCGAGCATCTGCGCAACGTGCCGCCGGCCCACGCCGACGACACCATCATCGAGGTGGCCGCCACCATGGCCCGGTTGCGCAGCCCGCTGATCGCGGTGGTCAAGGACGGTTCCCTGCACGGGGTGATCACCGCGTCGCGGCTGCTGGCCGCCGCGCTCAAGCACTGAGCCACGCGGGCTGCTGATACCGTTTGGACCGGTGTGCCGGGAAGTCTGGTCGGCGTGAGATGTCCCATGACCAGGAGTGCATCGTGAGCCCCGGCCCGTGACCGTCATCGCGATCACCGTGTTCGCGGTCGCCTACGCGCTGATCGCCAGCGACCGGATCAACAAGACCCTGGTGGCGCTGGCGGGCGCGGCGGTGATCGTCTGCCTGCCGGTGATCGGCGCCGACGACATCTTCTACTCCCGCGACACCGGCATCGACTGGGATGTCATCTTCTTGCTGCTGGGCATGATGGTCATCGTCAGCGTGCTGCGCCAGACCGGGGTGTTCGAGTACATCGCGATCTGGGCGGCCAAACGCGCGGGCGGCTCGCCGCTGCGGGTGATGATCCTGCTGGTGCTGGTCACGGCGTTCGCGTCGGCGCTGCTGGACAACGTCACCACGGTGCTGCTGATCGCCCCGGTCACCCTGCTGGTCTGCGACCGGTTGGCGATCAACGCCGCCCCGTTTCTGATGGCCGAGGTGTTCGCCTCCAATATCGGCGGCGCCGCCACCCTGGTCGGGGATCCGCCCAACATCATCATCGCCAGCCGCGCCGGGTTGACGTTCAACGCGTTCCTGCTGCATCTGGCCCCGATCGTGGTGATCGTCATCGCCGTGTTCGTGGCGCTTTTGCCCCGGCTGTTTCCGGGTTCGTTCACGGTGGACGCCGCCCGGGTCGCCGACGTGATGGCGCTGCACGAGGGTGAAGCGATCCGCGACCGCAGACTGCTGATCAAGTGCGGGGTGGTGCTGGCGTTGGTGTTCGCCGCCTTCATCGCCCACGCCCCGCTGCACACCGAGCCGTCGGTGGTGGCGCTGCTGGGCGCCGGTGTACTGGTGGTGATCTCGGGGCTGGAACGCTCCGACTATCTGGCGAGCGTCGAATGGGAGACGCTGCTGTTTTTCGCCGGACTCTTCATCATGGTCGGCGCCCTGGTGAAAACCGGCGTGGTCAGTGACCTGGCGCACGCAGCCACCCAGGTGACCGGCGGTAACGCACTGCTGGCCACCCTGGGGATCCTCGGGGTGTCCGCCCCGGTGTCCGGGGTCATCGACAACATCCCCTACGTCGCGACCATGACCCCGATCGTCGCCGAACTCAGCGCCGCCCTGCCCGGCCACGTCCACCAGGACGCGTTGTGGTGGGCGCTGGCCCTGGGCGCGGACTTCGGCGGCAACCTGACCGCGGTCGGCGCCAGCGCCAACGTCGTCATGCTCGGAATCGCCCGCCGCGCAGACAATCCCATCTCGTTTTGGGAGTTCACCCGCAAGGGTGCGGTGGTTACTGTGGTCTCCGTCGCACTCGCGGGGCTCTACCTGTGGCTGCGCTACTTCGTGCTGGGCTAGGTCACGGATGGGTCTCGCGGCGAAACCGGAAATAAGTTAAGGTGTCTAACATGATGCGGCATCTCACCCTGCGCGCTGGCGCCGTCTTGGCTTCGCTCGGCATCGCGGCCGTGGCGTTCCCGGGAACCGCCGCCGCCGACTCGACCGACGACTACCCGATCCCCCGCCGGATTATCGCGACGACCTGCGACGCCGAGCAGATCCTGGCCGCCACCCGGGACACCTCCCCGGTGTACTACGAGCGGTACATGATCGACATGCACAACAAGTCGCCGGACGTCCAGCAGGCGACCATCGACAAGATGCACTGGTTCTTCTCGCTGTCCCCGGCCGACCGCCGGGCGTACTCGGAGGAGATGGCCACGCACTACCCGCCCGACCCGCTGACCACCCAGTGGCCCAACCACGCCAAGCTCTTCTTCAACAACAAGGGTGTGGTGGCCAAATCCACCGAGGCGTGCGCGGGGTACCCGGCGGGCGACATGTCGGTGTGGGACTGGACCTAAGGGTCCGCGCTCAGCTGCGATAGCGCCGGAAACGGCCAAACAGCGGCACGGCCAGCGCCGCGTTGTAGACGACGCCACCGACCAGATACGGCCACCAAGTGCCGTGGTCGCTGGCCACCCAGAACGCTTTCGCGGGCCAGTACGGCGGCAACACACCGAACGCCAGATTCCAGCCGGATCCGATGAACCAGGGCAGGCAGGGCAGCCCGGCGATGAGCATGCCCAGCGCGCGCAGCGCGGCCAGGCCTTGAATCTTGTTGTGGGCCATGGCCACAATCAGCAGCAGGGTCACCACCGCGGACAGCCCGGCCAGCACCCCGATCGGGATCAGCGCGGGCACCAGCCCGGGTGCGAGGAGTCCGCTGCACGACATGGTCGCGATCACGTAGCCGGTGGTGACCACGATGACGGTGCCGGCACGGTAGCCGAAGAACACCCCCAGCGGCACCGGGGTCACCCGCAGCGCGGCCAGGGTGCCGGCGTCGACCTCGTCGAGGACCAGGAACGCGGCCAGGCCGCCGACGATGATGATCGACGTCAGCAGCAGGAAGGCGGTGAGGACCAGCGGGTAGTAGGGCACCAGGTCGAAGTGGTAGCGCTCGGCCAGCAGTGCGGTGAACCGCGGGGTCAACACGGCGACACCAGTGGTCCAGATGACCGGGGCGAGCACGATCATGACGAGCAGCGGGTCACGGTAGGTGCCGCGAAGATCGTTGCGGCCGAACGCCGCCAGCGCCCGCGCGCCAGCCATCACGACCCCCGTTCGATGACGTAGCGGCCGAACAGCGTCTTGGCCGCCCGGCACAACCCGGCAATGCACAGCACCGGATAGCCCACCGCGTAGGCCACCTGCCAGGGCGCCAAGCTCACCTGGTGGAACGCGGTGCCGAACAACAGCAACGGGCCCTGGGTCGGGATGAGGTAGAGCAGCGGAGTCGGCCACACGCCGGAGTAGTGCAGGATCGGCAACGTCATCACGGCCAGCGGGATGGTGGCCGCCAAAAACCAGTCGCTGATCGAGGCGAACGGCAACGAGGTGACGAACCCGACCAGCAGCATCACCAGGGTCGCCAGCAGCGCCCCACTCACCAACGGCACCGGGCGGTAGCCGACACCGTCGACCGTCGCCACCACCACCGCCACCGCTAGCGAGATCGCCGCCAGCAGCGCCAGTTTGGCGGCCAGGTACTCGCCGAACCGCAGCGGGGTGGCGATGACCGCCGACAGGGTGCGCTCCTGCTTTTCGAAGAACACGGTGCCCGCGATGAAGAAAAACCCGATGATCGCCGTATCGCCCAGCAGCACATAGGGTTCGGCGACCGGGCGCAACCCGGCGGGCATCGGCACCAGCACCGCCAGCCAGATCAGCCCGGAGAAGACGGCGGCGTGCAGGAACTTTTGCCGCACCTGCAGCATCAGCTCCAGGCGCAGCGCATTGACCAGCCGGGTCACGCCAGCCGCCGCCCGGTCACCTCGACGAAGACGTCGTCGAGGCTGGCCTCCCGGCTGTGGATGGTTTCCACCTGGTGATCGCGCAGCACCGCATGAAAGGCCGGGTCGTCGGCGAGGGTTTCCATCGGGAAGTCCGCGGTGGCCAGCCGGCCCCGGTCGCCGCGGTAGGCCACCCGCACCAGCCGCTGGCTGCGGGCGATCTTCAGCTCGCTGGGCGTGTCGAGCGCGACGATGGCCCCGTCGACGACGAACGCCACCCGGTCACACAACGCGTCGGCGGTCCCCATGTCGTGGGTGGTGAGAAAGATGGTGCGGCCGCGGGCCTTCAGATCCAGCACCATCTGCTTGACGGTGCGGGCGTTGACCGGGTCCAGACCGGAGGTGGGTTCGTCGAGGAACAGCAACTCCGGATCGTGGATCAGCGCGCGGGCGAACGTCAGCCGCATCTGCATGCCCTTGGAGTAGGCGCCCACCCGAGTGTGGGCGTGCTCGGCCAGCCCGACGGCGTCCAGCAGCGCCATCGGGTCCGCGGTGGGACCGTCGTACAGCGCGGCAAAAAACCGCAGGTTCTCCAGCCCGGTGAGCTTCTGATAGTGGTTGGGCAGCTCGAACGAGACGCCGATGCGCTGGTAGTAGTCCGGCCCCCACTCCCGCGGGTCTTTGCCCCACACCGCGGCCTGGCCGCCGTGGCCGCGCAGCAGGCCGATCAGCAGTTTCTGGGTGGTCGACTTGCCGGCACCGCTGGGGCCGAGGAAGCCGAAGATCTCGCCGCGGTGGACCGAGAAGTCCATCCGCCGGATCGCGGGCCGCGGCGCTTTCGGATAGGTGTACGTCAGCCCGCGCACCCGGATCACCTCGGGGTCGGCGATCTCCCTCTCAACCAGCATGCTGCCGACTATACTGAAGCTTCAGAAATTATTGAAGACAATGGAGAGGGGTGTTCGGGTGGCGCCGGAAGCCAATGTCGAGATGGCCGAGCAGCTCGCGCTGTCGCTCACCAACCTTGGGCTGCAGCGCATGACCGCGCGCGTGCTGGCCACGCTGCTGTTCACCGAACAACCCACCCTGACCATGGGGGAGCTGGCCGATCAACTGCAGGCCAGCGCCGGCGCGATCTCCGGGGCGCTGAAGATGCTCACCTCGGTCGGCCTGGCCGAACGGGTTCCGGTGCCGGCCAGCCGGCGCGATCACTACCGGCTCCGCGACGACGCCTGGGCGGTGCTGTTCACCAATCAGAACGTCACCCTCGCTGCCATGCAGGACGCCGCCGAGGCCGGCATCGCCGCCACCGGTGCCGACAGCCTGGCCCGCCAGCGACTCACCCAGATGCGCGACTTCTACACGTTTTTGCTCGCCGAGATTCCAGCGGTGCTGGACCGCTGGCGGCAGCGCGCTAACGGATCAGCAGCGCCACACACTCCACGTGGTGGGTGAGCGGGAACGCGTCGAACACCCGGAGCTGCTCGACGGTGTACCCGTGCTGCCGGTACAGCCCGATATCGCGGGCGAAGGACGCTGCCTCACAACCGATGTGCACCACCCGTGACACCGCGGCGCCGGCCAGCAGGTCGATCACCTCGCGCCCGGCCCCGGCCCGCGGCGGGTCCAGCACCGCCACCTCGGCGGCGCTGCGCTGCGCGGCCAGCGCCCGGCGCACCGAATCGGTGACCACCCGCACCTGCGGCAGGTCGGCCAGCGCGGCCCGCGCCGCCCCGGCCGCGGCCCGTGAGGTGTCCACCGTCACCACCCGGCCCGACTCCCCCACCGCCTGCCCCAGCACCGCGGCGAACACCCCGGCGCCGCCGTAGAGGTCCCAGGCGGTCGCGCCGGTGCCCGGTTGCGCCCAGTCGGCCACCAGGTCGCTGTACACCCGGGCGCCCTCCCGGTGGGCCTGCCAGAACGCGGTCACCGGCAGCTGCCAGCGGCGCCCACCCACCCGCTGGGTGGCGTGATAGTCCCCCTCGACGACCTCGGGACGGCGGTGCCGCGCGGTGGTGACCACGTGCCGAATGTTGTTGTCGTCGACCACGACGTGCACCTGGTCGCCGGGCGAAAATCCGTGCGGCAGGCCGTCGAGCATCCCGTCCGGAAGCTGCCCACAACGCAGGTCGGTGACCAGCTCGTCGCTGTGGTAGCGGTGAAACCCGGCGTGCCCGTCGGCGCCCACCGCCAGACGCACCCGGGTCCGCCACCCGGTGGTGCCCACGGTTCCCACCGGCTCCGTCTCGCCGTGCCACTGGTGGCCGCCGAGTCGAGCCAGCTGCCCCGACACCACCTCGGCTTTCAGCGCGCGTGCCGCGGCCGGCTCGACGAACGCCAGATCGCAGCAGCCCGCGCCGTCGCGGCCGGCGATCGGGCACGCCGACGCGATCCGGTCGGCCGACGGTTCGAGCACCTCGACCGCCTCGGCGTGCCAATAGGATTCGCGCTGCGCGGTGATCCGCGCCCGGACCCGCTCCCCGGGCAGGGCGTAGCGGACGAACACCACCCGCCCGTCGTGGCGGGCCACGCAACTGCCGCCGTTGGCCGGCGGGCCGACGGTCAGGGTCAGCTCACCGGGCGTCACTTCGTTCCGTTCAAAAATCCCCGCCGGGTGTCGCCGGGCGCCACGTGTGGCTCCAGCATCTTGCGGCGTTCCGACGAATTGAGCTGCCAGGGAACCGAAGTCACCATCACCCCGGGCATGAACAGCAGCCGGCCCTTGAGCCGCAGCGCGCTTTGGTTGTGCAGCACGTGCTCCCACCAATGCCCCACCACGTATTCGGGGATGAACACCGTCACCACGGTGCGCGGTGACTCCTTGCTGATCCGTTTGACGTAGTCGAGCACCGGCCGGGTGATCTCCCGGTACGGCGAGGCGATCACCTTGAGCGGGACCGCGATATCGCTGTCTTCCCACTTCCGCACCAGCGCACGGGTTTCGGCGTCGTCGACGCTGACGGTGACGGCTTCTAAGACGTCGGGGCGGGTGGCGCGCGCGTAGGCCAGCGCCCGCTGGGTCGGCAGGTGCAGCTTGGACACCAGCACCAGGGCATGGTTGCGGCTGGGAAGCACGGCCTGGTCTTCCTCGTCGACGGCCTGGTCGTCGAGCTCCCGGCTCACCGCCTGGTAATGCTTGCGGATCAACTTCATCAGCACGAACAACGTGGACATGGCCACGATGGCGATCCACGCCCCGGCCACGAACTTGGTGATCACCACGACGATCAGCACCGTGCCGGTCATGACGAACCCGATGGTGTTGACCACCCGGGAGCGCATCATGGTGCGGCGGGCGGCCGGGTTGGTCTCGGTGCGCAGCAACCGGTTCCAGTGTCGGACCATGCCGATCTGGCTCATCGTGAACGACACGAACACGCCGACGATGTAGAGCTGGATAAGCGCGGTGACCTCGGCGCCGAAGGCCACGATGAACGCGATCGCCACCGCCGCCAAAAACAGAATCCCGTTGGAGAACGCCAGCCGGTCGCCGCGGGTGTGCAGTTGGCGCGGCAGGTAGGAATCCTGGGCCAAAATCGATCCGAGCACCGGGAACCCGTTGAACGCGGTGTTGGCGGCCAGCGCCAGGATCAGCGCGGTGACCCCGGCGATGATCCATAGCCCTGGTGGAAAACCCCGAAACACCGTGTCCGCGAGCTGCGCGAGCACCGTTTTCTGTTGATAGTCCGCCGGCGCGCCGATCAGCTGCTCCGCGGGCCGGTTGGCGATTTTCACCCCGGTCTTTTGGGCCAGCATGATGATGCCCAGCAGCAGCGTCACCGCGATCACGCCGAGCATCAACAACGTCGTGGCCGCGTTTTTCGATTTCGGTTTGCGAAACGCCGGCACCCCGTTGCTGATCGCCTCCACCCCGGTCAGCGCCGCGCATCCCGAGGAGAACGACCGGGCCACCAGGAACACCAGCGCGAAGCCGAGCACCTCGCCGTGCGCGGAATGGATCTTGAAGGCCGCCGAGTCGGCGTGCAACGGGTGCCCCAGCACGTAGATCTGAAAGAAGCCCCAGCCCAGCATGAGGTACATGCAGATCATGAACGCGTAGGTCGGAACGGCAAATGCGGTGCCCGACTCGCGGATCCCGCGCAGGTTGGCCGCGGCGATCACGATCACGGTGCCGACGGCGAACACGACCTTGTGCTCGGCGATGTAGGGCACCGCCGAGCCGATGTTGGCGATCCCGGAGGAGATCGACACCGCCACGGTCAACACGTAGTCCACCATCAGCGCGCTGGCCACGGTCAGGCCGGCGGTGTGGCCCAGGTTGGTGGTCACCACCTCGTAGTCCCCGCCGCCGGACGGGTAGGCGTGCACGTTCTGCCGATAGCTGGCCACCACCGTGATCAACACGACCGCGACCGCCAGACCCACCCACGGCGTCATCCGGTAGGCGGCGATGCCGGCCACCGACAGCACCAGGAAGACCTCTTCCGGGCCGTAGGCCACCGACGACAGCGCGTCCGAGGCGAACACCGGCAGGGCGATGCGCTTGGGCAGCAGCGTGTGGTGCAGCCGGTCACTGCGAAACGGCCGGCCTAAAACCAGCCGACGCGCGGCGGTGGAAAGTTTGGACACGAGAGCCAAGAGTAAGCCCACCAGCCGGTGGCGGTAGCGTTCGGAGATACCGACATGTTCGCCGACCAGGATGCAGCCGAAAGGACGTCAGGTGCGGGTAGTTGTGATGGGGTGCGGCCGGGTGGGCGCTTCGCTGGCCGACGGCCTGTCGCGGATCGGCCACGACGTCGCGATCATCGACCGCGACAGCACGGCATTTAACCGGCTCAGCCCGGAATTCAGCGGCGACCGGGTGCAGGGCATGGGCTTCGACCGGGACGTGCTGCTGCGGGCCGGGATCGAGGATGCCGGCGCGTTCGCCGCGGTGTCGTCCGGGGATAACTCCAACATCATCTCGGCTCGGCTGGCCCGCGAAACCTTCGGGGTGGAGCGCGTGGTGGCCCGCATCTACGACGCCAAACGCGCCGCCGTCTACGAGCGGCTGGGCATCCCGACCGTGGCGACCGTGCCGTGGACCACCGACCGGCTGCTCAATGCGCTGACCCGCGAGACCGAGACCACCAAATGGCGCGACCCCACCGGCACCGTCGCCGTGGTGGAGGTGCTGCTGCACGAGGAGTGGGTCGGACACCGGGTCACCGATCTCGAGGCGGCCACCGGAGCGCGGGTGGCGTTTTTGATCCGATTCGGCACCGGGGTCTTGCCGGAGCCCAAATCCGTCATCCAGGCCAGCGACCAGGTGTATGTCGCCGCGGTCGCCGGCCGGGCCGCCGAGGCGATAGCCATCGCCGCGCTGCCGCCCAGTGAGGACGTGGGCGAATGAGGCGCGCTGACGCGGGGACCGGCGCGGCCGGGTTTGGGGGGTGGCGCAAATGAGGGTCGCTATCGCGGGGGCCGGCGCGGTCGGTCGCTCCATCGCGCGCGAGCTGATCGAAAGCGGCCATCAGGTGAGCCTGATCGAACGCAACCCCGACCACGTCGACGTGGACGCCATCACCGAGGCGCAGTGGCATCTGGGCGACGCCTGCGAATTGACCCTGCTGGAGTCGATGCACCTGGAAGATTTCGACGTTGTGATCGCCGCCAGCGGCGACGACAAGGCCAACGTCGTGCTGTCCCTGCTGGCCAAGACCGAATTCGCGGTGCCGCGGGTGGTGGCCCGCGTCAACGATCCCCGCAACGAGTGGCTGTTCACCGAGGCGTGGGGGGTGGACGTCGCGGTGTCCACCCCGCGGATGCTGGCCTCACTGGTCGAGGAGGCCGTCGCGGTCGGGGACCTGGTGCGGCTGATGGAGTTCCGCAAGGGCCAGGCCAACCTGCTGGAGATCACGCTGCCCGACGACACCCCGTGGGGCGGCAAACCGCTGCGCAAGCTGCAGCTGCCGCGGGACGCCTCGCTGGTCACCATCCTGCGCGGACAGCGGGTCATCGTGCCGCAGGCCGACGAGCCGCTGGAGGGCGGCGACGAGTTGCTGTTTGTCGCGGTCACCGAGGTGGAAGCCGAGCTGCGCGACCTGCTGCTGCCCGCGCACTAAGGGCGTGTCTGGGGCGTCGAGCCTGCGCTGGCGGCGTCGAGACTGAACTGGTGGCACCGAGACTGCGGTGAGGGCACCGAGACTGAACTGGTGGCACCGAGCCTGCGGTGGCGGCACCGAGACTGCGGTGGCGGCGTCGACACTGAACTGGTGGCACCGAGACTGCGGTGAGGGCACCGAGCCTGCGCTGGCGGCGCCGAGCCTGCGCTCAGGACGTGTTCGCGGCGAAAATCACGGTCTCACCGCAGTCTCGATGCCGTACACGCAGTCTCGATGCCACCAGTGCAGTCTCGATGCCGTACACGCAGTCTCGATGCCCTCACCGCAGGCTCGATGCCGTACACACAGGCTCGGTGCCCGCACAGGACAAGATCGCCCCAATCGGTGCGATAGTTTGCCGGTGACCGGGCATTGCTGCGACACGCTGCGACGCCAGCTGGACTGGCGCTGCGACATACACGCCGGGATCTGCGCCGACGCGGTGGTGTGCTTTTCCCCGCGGTTTCACCGAATACGGTCTGCTCATCCACGACGGCGGCGCCTCGAGCCTGGCCATCGCGTACTGCCCCTGGTGCGGAACCAAGCTGCCGGCCTCCGAGCGCGGCCGCTGGTTCAGCCAGCTGGAAAGGCATCGACCCGTGGACCGACGACATTCCCGACGAGTTCGAGGACGACCGCTGGCTGCATCTCCCCTAACGCCGGCTCACTCCCGGGCCGGCTCGGCCGCGGTGTCCGCCGCGCCGGGCGTTTCCAGCAGGATCCGCCGCACCGCCTTGACCGCGAGGTAGGTCGCGACCGCCGCCACCGCGGTCAGCGGCCAGCCCATCGCGATCCGGGCCACCGCCAGCCAGCCGGTGTGGCCGGCGTCATAGAGCACGCGCTGCACCACGAACCGGGACGCGAACACCACCACCCAGGCCACGGTGGCGAGGTCGAAGATGTACACGGCGCGACGGACATCGCGCCAGCCGCGGTCCTGGCCGCTGGCCCAGCTCCACAGGTAGCCGACCGCCGGGCGGCGGATCAGCACCGATGCCGCGAAGGCCGCCGCCCACAGCAGCGACGTCCAGATGCCGAGCAGGAAGTAGCCCTTGGACTCCCCCAGCAGGTAGGCGATCAGCGCGCAGATCGCCACCCCGAAGAAGCCGGAGACGGCCGGTTGGGTGGATTCACGGCGGATCAGCCGCCACACCAGGATCAGGGCGGCCACCGTCAGGGCGGCCGCGATCGCGGGGCGCAAGCCCAATGTGCTGGAGATGGGCACGAAGACCAGGACGGGCAGCGAGGAGTAGATCAGGCCACTCACGCCGCCCAGCTGCGCCAGCAGGCGCTCGGTTCCGGTGCGGTTATCGGTCACGACGTGCTAGCGGCCTCGACGCTGGCCGGGCCGGTCACTGGGATCGTTCACTGCTGAATTTCGTAGTGCGGGTTGTAAATCGCCTTGCTGCCATTCTCAAGCTTGCCCATCCGGCCGCGTACCCGCAGGGTACGGCCGGAGTCGATGCCCGGTATCCGGCGTTGACCCAGCCACACCAAGGTGACCGTGTCGGTGCCGTCGAACAATTCGGCGCGGACCCCGCCGGCGCACCCCTTGCCGTTGGCTTCCACGCTGCGCAGCGTGCCCACCATCGTGACCTCCTGCCCGCGCTGGCAGTCAATCGCACGTTGCGCGCCGGTGTTGACTGCTTCGTCGGACAGCTGCTCGACGTCGCGCAGTTCGGGGTCCTCCGTCAACCGCCGCGTGAGTCGTCGCAGATAACCTTCGGCCGTAGCCATGGCCTCTCCTGATACTTCAGCGTTTCCATGGGTGGAAAACCCACCGATGGAAGCCACTCCGTTGTGTGCCTACGCCACCGTAGACCTGTTGGTTCGCTTATGCCACGCGGCCCACGGGGTGGGTGCGCGACGCCGCCGACCACCAGGCACGATCGTGGAATGCTCGTCGATTTGCGCGGTGTCAACAGCGTCCTTTTGCCCGGGACCGGATCCGACGACGACTACGTCTACCGGGCGTTTTGCGGCCCGCTGCGCCAGGTCGGGGCGGTGCTGGTGGCGCCGCCACCGCAACCGGGACACCTGATCGAGGGGTATCTGACCGCGTTGGATCGCGCCGCCGAACGCGGACCGATCGCGGTCGGCGGGGTGTCGATCGGGGCCGCGGTGGCCACCGCCTGGGCGCTGCGGCATCCGGAGCGCACGGTGGCGGTGCTGGCGGCGCTGCCGGCCTGGACAGGCGCCCCGGACACCGCCCCGGCCGCGCACGCCGCCCGCCACACCGCCCAGCAACTGCGCCACGACGGGTTGGCCGCCACGGTGCGCCAGATGCGGGCCTCCAGCCCGCCCTGGTTGGCCGACGAACTCACCCGCTCCTGGACCGGCCAGTGGCCGCAGCTGCCCGACGCGCTGGAGGAAGCGGCCGCCTATCGCGCGCCGCACGGCACCGAGCTGCAGCGGCTGGCCGCGCCGCTGGGGGTGGCCGCGGCCACCGACGACCCGGTCCACCCGCTGGCGGTGGCCGCCGAATGGGCCGCCACCGCGCCGCACGCGGCGCTGCACACCGTGACGCTGGATCAGATCGGCGCCGACCCGGCGGCGCTGGGCGCCGCCTGCCTGGCCGCGCTCGCCCAGGCGACGGCTAGCCGCCGGTGATGGTGCGCAGCTGCTGCCTCGCCGGG
>NZ_MLQM01000109.1:0-18474 GCF_001854525.1 Mycobacterium talmoniae | reverse complement strand
GGTGGGCCGAGGGCCGCGGAGGCGGCGCGCGTCGATTTGACCCGCCGCTGGCTGCGGGCGTTCGGTCCCGCCACCGCCGACGACATCACCTGGTGGTTCGGCAGCACCAAGACCGCGACCCGAAAGGCGTTGCGCGACATCGGCGCGTTGGAGGTCGACCTGCACGGCGCCCCCGGCTATGTGCTGCCCGACGATCTGGAGCCCGAAGCCGAAAGCGGGCCGTGGGGCGCGTTGCTGCCCGGCCTCGACGTCACCGTGATGGGGTGGTATCACCGCGACTGGTACCTCGGCGAGCACCGCGGCCAGGTATTCGACAACAACGGCAACGCCGGGCCCACGGTGTGGTGGAACGGCCGAGTGGTGGGCGGCTGGTACCAAGACGCCGATGCCCGCGTCCAACTGCAGCTGCTGGACGATCCGGGCGCTGGCGCGCGGCGGGCACTGCAGCGCCGGGCCGACGACCTCACCGCGCGGTTGGCCGGGGTGAAGGTCAGCCCGCGGTTCCCGTCACGGCTGACGAAGGCGGCTATCGGGACCCGTTAACTGGTTCGCGGCACCGCGTTTCCCTTCTGCCACATGGGTCACGGCCGGGGACCATGTGGTGTTGCGTCCGCGTTGGAGCGACAAACCGGGGTTTAGGGCCCTCCACGGACGCGCGCGCCGCCACTGGCGACGCTGGTGCCCCACTGGCCACGGATGTCACGGATTGTCGCTGGTGGGCGGCTGCCCGGCTCTGAGCGACAACGGGGTCAGATCGAGCCGGGCCGGGGTCGAGGTCATTGTCGCTGCTAGCCGGGCAGTGCCCGGCCAGCGACAATCCGTGACACCCGTGACCGGTGAGACCGCAGCGTCACCAGTGCCAGCAAGTTGGGCCGCCGGGCCCGCTAAACCCCGGTTTGTCGCTCAAAGGCGGACGCAACACCACATCCCCCGAAATCCGGGACCCCTGGGACACCTGAGGCCAAACGAGGCACACCCCGAGCCAAACCCCGGCGAAGACGACGAGGGCGGCCCCCTACCGGGTGGGATGCCCGGCACGGGCGGTGGTTACGCGCTGACCTTGCGGCGCCGCCGACGCGCCGGGGGCGCAACGGGTTCCGCGGCCGGCTCCAGCACCTCGGCGAGGAACTTGCCGGTGTAGCTTTCCGGCACCGCCGCCACCTCTTCCGGAGTGCCCTGCGCGACAACCGTTCCGCCGCCGGCGCCGCCCTCGGGTCCCATGTCGACGATCCAGTCCGACGTCTTGATCACGTCCAGGTTGTGCTCGATGACGATCACGGTGTTGCCCTTATCGACCAGGCCCGCCAGCACGTTGAGCAGTTTGCGGACGTCGTCGAAATGCAGACCGGTGGTGGGCTCGTCGAGGATGTACACGGTGCGGCCGGTGGAGCGCTTCTGCAGCTCGGACGCCAGCTTCACCCGCTGCGCCTCACCGCCGGACAGCGTCGGCGCCGGCTGCCCCAGCCGCACATACCCCAAGCCGACGTCGACCAGGGTGCGCAGGTAGCGGTGAATGCCGGTGATCGGCTCGAAGAACTCCGCCGCCTCCTCGATCGACATGTCCAGCACCTCGGAGATGGTTTTGCCCTTGTAGTGCACCTCGAGGGTTTCCCGGTTGTACCGGGCGCCGTGGCAGACCTCGCACGGCACATACACGTCGGGCAGGAAGTTCATCTCGATCTTGATGGTGCCGTCGCCGGTGCACGCCTCGCAGCGGCCGCCTTTGACGTTGAACGAGAACCGGCCGGGTTGGTAGCCGCGGACTTTGGCCTCGGTGGTGGCGGCGAACAGGCCGCGGATCTTGTCGAACACCCCGGTGTAGGTGGCCGGGTTGGACCGCGGGGTGCGCCCGATCGGGGACTGATCGACCCGCACCAGTTTGTCGACGTGATCCAGGCCGGTGACCCGGGTGTGCCGGCCGGGCACCTGGCGGGCGCCGTTGAGCTTGTTGGCCAGCACCGATGCCAGGATGTCGTTGACCAGCGTCGACTTCCCGGAGCCGGACACCCCGGTCACCGAGGTGAGCACGCCCAGCGGGAACGCCACGTCGATGCCGCGCAGGTTGTGTTCGCGCGCGCCGACCACGGTGAGCTGACGGCGCCGGTCGGCGGGTCGCCGGATCGCCGGCACCGCAATGCTTTCCCGGCCGGACAGGTAGGCGCCGGTGATCGACGCCTGGTTGCGCAGCAGCTCATCGTAGGGCCCACTGTGTACGATCTGCCCGCCGTGCTCACCGGCGGCCGGGCCGATGTCGACGATCCAGTCGGCATGCGCGATGGTGTCCAGGTCGTGTTCGACGACGATCAGGGTGTTGCCCAGATCCCGCAGCCGGGTGAGGGTTTCGATCAGCCGCCGGTTGTCGCGCTGATGCAACCCGATCGACGGCTCGTCGAGCACATAGAGCACCCCGACCAGACCGGAGCCGATCTGGGTGGCCAGCCGGATGCGTTGCGCCTCACCGCCGGACAGGGTCGCCGCCGCCCGGGACAGGGTCAGGTATTCCAGCCCGACGTCGAGCAGGAAACCGAGCCGGGACTGCACCTCCTTGAGCACCTGCCCGGCGATGGCCTGTTCCCGCGGCCCCAGGGTGAGCCCGGCCAGGAAGTCCGAGCAGTCCCCGATCGACAGCTCGCACACCTCGGCGATGGATTTGGCCCGCTCCCCGGCGGCCAAAGTGACGGCCAGGATCTCCGGCTTGAGCCGGGTGCCGTCGCACTCCGGGCACGGCACGTCACGCATGAACCCTTCGTAGCGTTCCTTCATCAGCTCCGACTCGGTCTGCTCCATCTTGCGCTGCAAAAACGCCAGCACACCCTCGAAGTCGGCGTAGTAGGACCGGGTGCGCCCGTACCGGTTGCGGTACCGGACGTGCACCTGCTCGTCGGAGCCCTCCAGGATCGCCTTGCGCGCCTTGGCCGGCAGCTTGCGCCACGGGGTGTCGACGTCGAAACCCATCGCCTCCCCGAGGCTGGCCATCATCCGGGTGAAGTACTCCGCGGTGTGGCCCATCGACCATGGCGCCACCGCGCCCTCGGCCAGGGTGCGATCCGGGTCGGGCACCACCAGGTCGGGGTCGACCTCCTTGCGGATGCCCAGCCCGCTGCACTCCGGGCAGGCGCCGTAGGGCGAGTTGAACGAGAACGACCGCGGCTCCAGGTCGTCGACCGCCAGCGGATGCCCGTTGGGGCAGGCCAGTTTCTCGGAGAATCGGTGTTCGCGGTCGTGGGCGTCGTGATCGTGGTCGACGAACTCCAGCACCACGATGCCGTCGGCCAGGCTCAGCGCGGTCTCCACCGATTCGGTGAGCCGCTGCTTGGCCGACGGCTTGACGGTGAGCCGGTCGACGACCACCTCGATGTCGTGTTTTTCCTGCTTCTTCAGCTTGGGTGGATCGGTCAGCGAATGCACCACCCCGTCGACCCGGACCCGGCTGTAGCCCTGCGCGTTGAGTTTCTCGAACAGGTCGGCGAATTCGCCCTTGCGGGTGCGCACCACCGGGGCCAGCACCTGGAACCGGGCGCCTTCGGGCATCACCAGCACCTGGTCGACGATCTGCTGCGGGGTTTGGCGGGCGATGCGCTCCCCGCACACCGGGCAGTGCGGGGTGCCCGCGCGGGCGTACAGCAGCCGCAGGTAGTCGTAGACCTCGGTGATGGTGCCGACCGTGGACCGCGGGTTGCGGTTGGTGGATTTCTGGTCGATGGACACCGCCGGGGACAGGCCCTCGATGAAGTCGACGTCCGGTTTGTCCATCTGTCCCAGGAACTGCCGGGCGTAGGCCGACAGCGACTCCACGTAGCGGCGCTGGCCCTCGGCGAAGATGGTATCGAACGCCAGCGACGACTTGCCCGAGCCGGACAGCCCGGTGAAGACGATCAACGCATCCCGCGGCAGCTCGAGGTCGACGCTGCGCAGGTTGTGCTCCCGCGCACCCTTGATGATCAGTCGGTCCGACACACTTTTCCCTTCAGCGGACGCACTACGAATCCCATGCTAGGTGCCGGTACCGACAAGTGATTGTCCAGCAGTAACGTGGCCATCATGACAGCCCTCGACGACAACTACACCGGCCACGTCGAACCCCGCACCGCGGCCCGCCGCACCCTGCCCGGGGCGACCATCGTCAAGGTGTCGGTCGGCCCGATGGACAACAACACCTACCTGGTGACGTGCGCGAAAACCGGCGAGACGCTGCTGATCGACGCCGCCAACGACGCCGACCTGCTGCTGGAGCTGGTGCGGGAGTACGCGCCCAAGGTGTCGCTGATCGTCACCAGCCACCAGCATTTCGACCACTGGCAGGCGCTGACCGCGGTGGCCGAGGCCACCGGGGCGCCCACCGCCGCCCACCAACTCGACGCCGACCCGCTGCCGGTGGCACCGGACCGCATCCTGGCCGACGGCGACACCCTCACGGTGGGCGACCTGGTGTTCGACGTCATTCACCTGCGCGGCCACACCCCCGGCTCGGTCGCGTTGGCCCTGGGCGGTGAACCCACCGGCGGGGTCACGCAGCTGTTCACCGGGGACTGCCTGTTTCCGGGCGGGGTCGGCAAGACCTGGCAGCCCGGGGACTTCGAGCGGCTGCTCGGCGATGTGACCCGCCGGGTGTTCGACGTGTACCCGGACTCCACGGTCGTCTACCCCGGCCACGGCGACGACACCACGCTGGGTGCCGAGCGCCCGCACCTGACCGAGTGGCGGGACCGGGGCTGGTAGCTCAGCCGGTGGTGTGCACGATCAGCACGTCGGTCTTCGACCGGCGCGCGACGTTGGCCGGCACCGACCCGAGCAGCCGGCCGGCGATCGTGCTCAGGCCGACGTTGCCGACCACCAGCAGGTCCGCCTTGACCTCTTCGGCCAAGTCCACCAACGCATCCACCGGGGCCCCGACGACGGAACGCTCCTCGACGCTGGCGGCCCCGGCGGCGTGGGCCCGCTCGCTGGCTTCCCGCAGGATCGCGTAGATGGGGGCGTTCCCGGACGTTTTGTACCCCTCGTCCTTGAGCATGTCCGACGCCCGCGGGTCGTCGGCGCCGGGGAGATACGCGGTCGCCACAATCAGTTTCGCGCCCGGCCCGGACGCGAGCGCGCCCGCGCGGTCGACGGCGCGCAGCGACGAATCCGAGCCGTCCGTGCCGACCACCACGGTCTGATACGCGCTCATCAATACCCTCCCACTGCTCAGTTAAACGGCCATCGAGACAGTAACCTGTCGCCGGGCCGCAAGGGGTGCGATTGACGACACAGCCGTGTCGGATCCCGGCCCGACCGGCGCAAATACCCGACCGGGCCCGACGTGACCTTGCCGACAGTGACCGGCGCCGCTGTCGCGCCGTCCGCGTTGGCTAATTCCGCCACCACGGCCGGGGTGACGGTCAACACTGCAACCAGGGTCGCCACCACCCCGGTAACGTGACCGTCGATTAGTGACCGAACACGAGTAGCGAACACATTGAATACTGTCCTCACCCCCGAGCGGGTAACCAGCGAAACCCAGCCGGCGCGGCGGCGTGCCCGGCGGTGGGACGCGGTCTGGATTGCGGTGTTCGCCAGCGTCCTCAGCGCGGCGGGCGCCAGCCACCCGTCGTTGTGGTTCGACGAGGCCGCCACCATCTCGGCGTCGGCGAATCGGTCCTTGCCCGAATTGTGGCGGCTGCTGGGGCATATCGACGCGGTGCACGGCCTGTACTACCTAGTCATGCACGGCTGGTACGCGGTCTTCCCGGCCACCGAGTTCTGGTCGCGGGTGCCCAGCTGCCTGGCGGTCGGGGTGGGCACCGCCGGGGTGGTGGTGTTGGCGCGGCAATTCGCGACCCGTCGCGTCGCGGTGTGCGCGGGCGTCGTGTTCGCGATCCTGCCGCGGATGACCTGGGCGGGCATCGAGGCGCGCTCCTACGCGTTCGCGGCGATGGCCGCGGTGTGGCTGACGGTGCTGTGCGTCACCGCGATCCGGCGCGACCGGGCGGCGCTGTGGCTGGCCTACGGCCTGGCGGTGGTGGCCGCGACCCTGCTCAACGTGTTTGTGGTGCTCATCGTCGCGGTGCACGGCGTGCTGCTCTGGGTGCTGCCGTGTCGACGGTCGACGGTCGGGTGGTGGGCGGGTACCTCGACCGTGGCGGTGGCCGCGCTGATCCCGTTTCTGCTGTTCAGCCAGACCCAGATCTACCAGGTCGGCTGGATCTCGCGGCTGAACTGGCACAACATCGTCGACGTTGCGCAGCAGCAGTATTTCGACGACAGCGTGCCGTTCGCGGTGCTCGCCGGCATCGTCTTCGTGGCCGCCATCGCGATCCGGGTGACCGGCCGGTGGCAGCCGGACGACCAGACCCGGCAGCTGCTGATCCTCTGCGCGGCCTGGATCGTGATCCCGACCGGTGTCCTGTTGATCTACTCCGCGGTGAGCAAACCGATCTACTACCCGCGCTACCTGTTGTTCACCGCCCCCGCCATGGCCATCCTGCTCGCGGTGTGCATTGCGGCGCTCGCGACCCGGCCCCGGTCGCTGGTGTCGGTGCTGGTGCTGTTCGCGGTGGCGGCGGCCCCGAACTACGTGGGCACCCAGCGGGGTCGCCACGCCAAGGAGGGCTGGGATTACAGCCAGGTGGCCGACGTGATCCAGGCGCAGGCCGCCCCGGGTGACTGCCTGGTGGTGGACAACACCACCGGCTGGGCGCCCGGGCCGATCCGGGCGCTGCTGGCGGGGCGGCCCGCGGCATTTGAGCATCTGGTCGACCCGGGCCGCGGTCCCCGCGGCCCGGCGATCGGCCGGCTGTGGGACGGGCACATCGCGGTGTGGCTGGTGGCCGACCAGCTGCGCAAGTGCCGGGTGGTCTGGACGATCACCAACCATGACAAGACGCTGCCCGCCGAGCAGTCCGGGGCCCGGCTGCCGCCGGGACCGCGGTTTGCCCGCACCCCGGATTTTCGGGTGCTCAACGGCCTCGGCTTCCACGTCGTGCAGCGCTGGCAGTTCAGCTTCGCTCAGGTGATCAAGTCCACCCGCTGATCGCCGTGCGTGTGCCGATCGCCGAGCGTGCGCTCACGGCGGAAAATCACGAAAAACCTCGCCACAGACGCACGTTCGGCGCGGCGGCGGGCGCGGCGGGCCGAGGATTCAGGCGCGGGGCACGCTGAGCGCCTCCATCGGCGCCGCGGTGGCCTGTCCACGGCTGGCCCGGCTCGAGGCCAGCACCCCGACGGTGGCGAGCACCGCGAAGACCGCGAACAGCCAGCGGGCCGCGGAGGCGTCGCCGCCGTCGGCCATATTGACCACCACCCCGGCCACCCCGGCGCCGAACGCCCCGGAGATCAGTTGCACGGTGCTGATCGCGGCGGCGGCCGTGCCGCCTTCGGCCGGGTCGTCGACGCAGCCCATCGCCCACGCCGACAGGTGCGGCCACGCCGCCCCGACCCCGGCGCCGACGGTGAACAATGCCAGCGCCCAGATCGCCGCGACGGCCACCGGGCTGTGGTGACCCAAATGGGTGACCGCGGCGACCGCCAGGCCCCCGGCCACCATCAACGGCGCGGCCGCCACCAGGTTCGCGATCACCCGGCGCCTGTTCAACGAGGCGCTGACGAATTCGCTGACCGTCCAGCCGATCGACAGCGCCGCGCCCAGGAACCCGGCCGCCAGCGGAAGCAGATGCGCCAGCCGCTGCCCCAGCAGCGGCACGTACAGGTTGGCCTTGGTGGCGGCCATCAACAGGCCCAGCGTGAGGTAGATCCACTTCTCCCGGCCGGGGTGGAAGATGCTGGGCGGCAACACCGCGACCGGGGCACGCCGGTCGACGACCACAAACGCCCAGACCAGCAGGCCGCCGAAGGCGAGCAGCCCGGCGGCCGCGATAAAGCTGTGCGGGAGTTCGGCGGCGCTGACCGCCAGCGCGGCGGCACCCAGGATCAGCAGCGACCGCACCGGCATCCGGATCGGTTCGCCGGGATGTTCGTCACGTCCGGCCGGCAGCACCACGCTGACCGCGACGGCCATCGCCACGGTCAGCATCGCCAGCGCCGAGAACGTCCACCGCCATAGCCCCCACTGCGCGAAGAAGCCGCCCACGGCCGGCCCCACCAGGGTGCCGACCCCCCACATCGCCGACACCAGCGCCGACGCCCGGGTCCACAGCGCGCTGGGCAGCACCGCGTTGATCAGCGCATAGCCCAGCCCGGCCAGCAGGCCGCCGCCCACGCCCTGCAGCAGGCGGCCGGTCAGCAGGATCTCCATCTTGGGTGCCAGCGCACACACCAGGCTGCCCGCGCCGAACACGGTGAGCCCCAACAGGTAGGACGACCGCGCACCGATGCGCACCAGCACCGAATTGACCGCGGCGGCGGCGACCACCGACCCGACCAGGTACAGCGTGGTCACCCAGGCGTACAGCCGCTCGCCGCCGATATCGGCGATCGTGCTGGGCAGCAGGCTGATCGTGAGGAATTCGTTGGTGGCGTAGAGGACCACCCCACCGGCGAGCACGGCCGCGGTCCCCAAATATCGTGGGCCCAGGAGCTCGCGCCAGCTGCCGGTGGTGCCGATCGGGTCAGACGCTGCCGCTTCGGTTAGGTGCACCACCGTGTGCAGTCAACCACGGTTGGCAGCGACACGCTAACCTCGCTCCCCAGCCCGGGCGCGTCACTTCAGCCCGGCGGCGTCCATGCCGCGCAGTTCCTTCTTCAGGTCGGCGATCTCGTCGCGGATCCGGGCGGCCAGCTCAAACTGCAGGTCACGGGCCGCGGTCATCATCTGTTCGGTCAAATCCTTGATCAGGTCCGCCAGCTCGGCGCGCGGCATATTGGCGGTGTCGCGGCCCTCGAACACGCCGGCGCTGACCGCGCGGCCCGGCTCACCCTGGGCGCGTCGGCCGCGTGAGGCGTTACGCCCGGATCCGCCGATCTCGACGGTCTCGCTGTCGTCGGCCTCCCGGTACACCTGGTCGAGGATGTCGGCGATCTTTTTCCGCAGCGGCTGCGGGTCGATGCCGTTGGCCTCGTTGTAGGCGATCTGCTTGGCGCGGCGCCGCTCGGTTTCGTCGATGGCCTCCCGCATCGAGTCGGTGATGCTGTCGGCGTACATGTGCACCTCGCCGGACACGTTGCGGGCGGCGCGGCCGATGGTCTGGATCAGGCTGCGGGTGGACCGCAGGAAGCCCTCCTTGTCGGCGTCGAGGATCGCCACCAGCGACACCTCCGGCAGGTCCAGGCCCTCGCGCAGCAGGTTGATGCCGACCAGCACGTCGTAGTCGCCGAGCCGCAGCTGGCGCAGCAGCTCCACCCGGCGCAGCGTGTCGACCTCGGAGTGCAGGTAGCGCACCCGGATGCCCAGCTCCAGCAGGTAGTCGGTGAGGTCCTCGGCCATCTTCTTGGTCAGCGTGGTGACCAGCACCCGCTGGTCGGCCTCCGCGCGGGCGCGGATCTCCCCGATCAGGTCGTCGATTTGCCCCTTGGTGGGTTTGACCACCACCTTCGGGTCGACCAGCCCGGTCGGCCGAATCACCTGCTCGACGAACTCGCCACCGGTCTGGGACAGCTCATAGGGGCCCGGGGTGGCCGACATGTACACCGTCTGCCCGATCCGGTCGGCGAACTCCTCCCAGGTCAGCGGCCGGTTGTCGCACGCCGACGGCAGCCGGAAGCCGTACTCGACCAGGTTGCGTTTGCGGGACATGTCGCCCTCGTACATCCCGCCGATCTGCGGCACCGTGACGTGTGACTCGTCGATGACCAGCAGGAAGTCCTCGGGGAAATAGTCCAGCAGCGTCGCCGGCGGGCTGCCGGGCCCGCGCGCGTCGATGTGCCGTGAATAGTTCTCGATGCCCGAGCAGAACCCGACCTGGCGCATCATCTCGATGTCGTAGTTGGTGCGCATCCGCAGCCGCTGCGCCTCCAGCAGCTTGCCCTGCCGTTCGAGTTCGGCGAGGCGTTCGGCCAGCTCCTCCTCGATGGTGGAGATGGCGAGCGCCATCCGCTCCGGACCGGCCACGTAGTGGGTGGCCGGGAAGATCCGCAGCGAATCCACCTTGCGGACCACGTCGCCGGTCAGCGGGTGCAGGTAGTACAGCTCCTCGATCTCGTCGCCGAAGTATTCGATGCGGACCGCCAGCTCCTCATAGGACGGGATGATCTCGACGGTGTCGCCACGGACCCGGAACGAGCCGCGGGTGAACGACAGGTCGTTGCGGGTGTACTGCACGTCGACCAGCAGCCGCAGCAGCGCGTCGCGGGGCACCTCGGTGCCGACCCGCAGCTCGACCGAGCGGTCCAGGTAGGACTGCGGGGTGCCCAGGCCGTAGATGCAGGACACCGACGCCACCACCACCACGTCGCGGCGGGACAGCAGGCTGGAGGTCGCCGAGTGCCGCAACCGCTCGACGTCGTCGTTGATCGAGCTGTCCTTCTCGATGTAGGTGTCGGTCTGGGCGATGTACGCCTCCGGCTGGTAGTAGTCGTAGTACGAGACGAAGTACTCGACGGCGTTGTGCGGCAACATCTCCCGCAGCTCGTTGGCGAGCTGGGCGGCCAGCGTCTTGTTCGGCGCCATCACCAGGGTGGGCCGTTGCAGCCGCTCGATCAGCCAGGCGGCGGTGGCGGATTTGCCGGTGCCGGTGGCGCCGAGCAGCACCACGTCCCGCTCCCCCGCACTGATCCGCCGTTCCAGCTCGTCGATCGCGGTGGGCTGGTCCCCGGCCGGCGCGTACGGGCTGACCACCTCGAACCGGCCGCCGGTGCGCACCAGCCCCGCCACGTCCTCTGCGGCCGGGCGGTACTCCGAATGCGCAACGATGGGGTGTTCTGTTGCGAAAGCCATGGTCACCAGGGTAGGCCGGGGCACCGACAAGGCGGCACGCCCGGGCGTGACTGAGATCGACGTCTAAATTTCGCAAAACCGCCTTTTGAGGGGCTATGTGTCAATCTGGGCGTCGATTTCAGCAGCGACCTGCTTAGAATCGTCCATCCACCCGCCTAAGCATGAGACGTTCGACCTGGTCGCGCGCACCAACACCGACCCCAAGGGGATCGTTCGCGCCGTGGACGTGTACACGGTGCGGCCGTGGGGCCTCTACATGGCCCGGCCGACGCCCGGCCGCGCCCAATTCCACTACCTGGAGTCGTGGCTGCTGCCGGCGCTGGGGCTGCGGGTGAGCGTGTTCCATTTCAGCCCCGGCCACGAGCGCGACCAGGACTTCTACCTCGACGTCGGCGACTACACGCCCGGCCCGGACCGGTGGCGGTCGATGGACCACTACCTGGATTTGGTGGTGCGGACCGGACGCGACACCGCACTCACCGACGTGGACGAGCTGCTGGAAGCCCACCGGCTGGGGCTAGTGTCCACGGCCACAGCGGAACTGGCGGTCCAGCGCGCCACCACGGCGGTGGCCGGGCTGGCCGCGCACGGCCACGACCTGGACCGCTGGCTGGCCAGTACCGGCGTCGTGCTGACCTGGCGGGATCGGCCTACTCGACCGGCACCGGGATCTCGGTAGTGACCGCATCCTCGGAGCCGGGGTCGGGTTTGGTGGCGCGGTGGCGGGGGGTCAGCGTCGAGGTGGGCAGCACCTTGATCGGCCACCAGAACCAGCGTCCCAGCAGCGCCGCGATCGCCGGGGTCATGAACGCGCGGATGATGAAGGTGTCGAACAGCAGCCCCAGGCAGATCGCCGACCCGGCCTGACCGATGGACACCAGGTCGCTGGTGATCATCGAGCCCATGGTGAACGCGAACACCAGACCGGCCTGGGTGGCCACGCTGCCCGACCCGCCGACACCGCGGATGATCGCCGTTTTCATGCCGGCGCCGAGTTCTTCCTTGAACCGGGAGACCAGCAGCAGGTTGTAGTCCGAGCCCACCGCCAACAGGATGATGACGGTGATCGGCAGCACGAACCAGTGCAGCTCCAAGCCCAGGATGTGTTGCCACAGCAGCACCGAGAGCCCGAACGACGAGCCGAGTGAGATCGCGATCGTCCCGACGATCACCCCGGCCGCCACGATGCTGCGGGTGATCACCAGCATGATGATCAGGATCAGGCTCAGCGACGCGATCACCGCGATCATCAGGTCGTACTTCACGAACTCACCGATGTCGTGATACGTCGGGGCGGTGCCCCCCAGGTAGAGCTTGGATCCCTCCAGCGGGGTGCTCTTGATGGCTTCCTTGGCCGCCTTGAGCTCGGCCTCGGTCTTGGCCAACGCCTCGTTGGACGCCGGGTCACCCTCGTGCGTGACGATGACCTGCGCGGACCGGCCGTCCGGGGAGACCAGCAGCTTGAGGCCCTTCTGGAAGTCGGCGTTGTCGAACGCCTCCGGCGGCAGGTAGAAGAAGTCGTCGTTCTTGGCCGCGTCGAAGGCCTGGCCCATCACGGTCGCCGTGTCGGTCATCCGGCTCATCTGGTTGATGAGCCCGTTGAAGCTGCTGTACATGGTCAGCGTGGTGTTGCGGATGTCCTTGGAGATCGCGATCATCGGCGGAATCTGGGCCACCAGCTGCGGCGTGATCTCATCCATCCGTTGCACGTCGGCCAGCATCGAATTCATGTTGTCGGTCATCTTGTCGATGCCGTCGAGGCCGTCGAAGATGGACCGCAGCGACCAGCAGATCGGGATGTCGAAGCAGTGCGGTTCCCAGTAGAAGTAGTTGCGCATGGGCCGCCAGAAATCGTCGAAATCCGCGATGTGATCCCGCATCTCGTCGGCGGTCGCCTTCAGATCCGTGGTGTCGCCGACCATCTGGTGGGTGGTGTCGGCCATCTGCTGCATCAGGTCGTGCATGCGCTCCATGATGGCGATCATCTCGCCGAGCTGATCGGTCATATGCAGCATGTCGGCCATCCGGTCCTTGAGGTAATTCAAGTTCTCGGTGATCGGCACCGACTGCATACTGACCTGGAACGGGACCGAACTGTGGTCGATCGGCGCCCCCAACGGCCGGGTGATGCTCTGCACCTTGTTGATGCCCTCCACCCGCAGCACGTTTTTCGCGATGCGGTCCAACACCAGCATGTTGCCCGGGTTACGCAGATCCTGGTTGGCCACGATGAGCAGGACGTCGGGGTTCATCCGCGCCTTGGAGAAGTGCCGGTCCGAGGCGTGGTAGCCCTGAATCGACGGCAGGCTGGCCGGGATGAAGTACCGGTCGTTGTAGTTCACCGAATAGGTCGGGAGCACCCCGAGGCCGATCAACGCGACGATGATCGTCACCGCCAAAATCGGTCCGGGCCACCGCACGATGGCGGTCCCGATGCGCCGCCACCCCTGGGTGGTGACCTTGCGCTTGGATTCCAGCAGACCGAAGCGGGTGCCGATCAGCAGCACCGCCGGACCCATCGTCAGCGCCCCGGCCACCACCACCAGCATGCCCAGCGAGCAGGGCACCCCCAACGATTCGAAGTACGGCAACCGGGTGAACTTCAGGCAGAACATGGCGCCGGCGATGGTCAACCCCGAACCCAGGATGACGTGCGAAACGCTGTGGTACGTCGTGTAATAGGCCGCGATGCGATCCTGGCCGGCCGCGCGCGCTTCCTGGTAGCGGCCGATGAGGAAGATCGCGTAGTCGGTACCGGCCGCGATCGCCAGCGACGTCAGCATGTTCACCGCGAAGGTGGACAAGCCGATGATGTGGTGGTGGGCCAGCACGGCGATCAGTCCACGCGCCGCGCCGAGTTCGACGAACACGGTGAACAAGATGAGCAGCATCGTCGCGATGGAGCGATAGACCGTCAGCAGCATGACCATGATGACCACGAACGTGATCAGCGTCATCTTGAGCATGCTCTTGTCGCCGGCGTCGTTCATGTCCATGGTCAGCGCGGCCTGACCGGTGACGTAGACCTTCAACCCCGGCGGTGGGGTGTTGCGCTCGACGATGTCGCGCACCGACTGGACGGATTCCTTGCCCGCCGTGGTGCCTTGGTCACCGACCAGGTTCAGCTGCACGTAGGCGGACTTGCCGTCCATGCTCTGGGCGCCGCCGGCGGTGATCCGGTCGCCCCAGAAGTCCTGCACGTATTCGACGTGCCCTTTGTCGTCTTTGAGCTGGGTGACCAGGCGGTGGTAGTAGTCGCGCGCCTGATCGCCGAGCGGCTGGTCGCTTTCCAGCAGCACCATGATCATGCTGTCGGAGTCGAACTGCTGGAACTCCGAACCCTGCTTTTTGATCGCCTTGTAGGACGGCGCGTCCCGCGACGCCAGCGAGACCGAGTTCTCTTTTCCGACCTCTTCCAGCTGCGGCACAACGACATTCACCAGGACGGTGAACACCAGCCAGCCCAGGATGATCGGCACGGACAGCCGGCGGATGGTCACCGCGATCCGGGATGCTTTGGCCTCGGCCATGTGCGCGCTCATGCGGACTTCACCAGGCAGAACACCTGCGCGTTGTGGGTCGTCACCGACTGCTCGTCGCGGACCTCACCGTTGACGATGATCCGGCAGCCGATGGAGTTGCTGTCCCCCTGGGCGACGACGTTGGCGAAGATCGAGGTGAGTTTGGTCGAGATCGTGTACGACCACGGCAGCGTCGTGAAGTCGGCGTGCTGGGGTTGGGAGTGCTCGTCGAGGAAGTTCGCCTGGCCGGTCGTGCCCGGCGGCCCGAACACCTCATAGATCACGTCTTTGGGGATGACCGGTTTGGATTCGTCGATGATGTCACTCGACGACTTCTTGGCGTCGACCATGCCGTGCAGCCGGAAGACGGCGAACCCGGCGGTGGCGACGACCACCACGATGACCAGCGGTATCCACGCCCGCTTCACGACCGTAAAAATCTCACGTCCCCTTCAACCCGCAAACGTCATCGATCCGCGCACCGGTGCGCGTGGGGCCGTTGCCCACGCATGTCTTAAGCGCCCAGGCATCGGGTTTAATTCCGTCGCCGTCGGCCCCGTTTCTCGGCAAGCCCTCAGTAATTCGTAAGGCATGCTACATAACTTTTTTGTCGAAGTGTATCTGTTAAATCGGTCACATTCTCGCCGCTAGTATCCGCGAACGTTCATTATCAGATTTAGCTGAGCAGCCGTAATAATGCTGTAAATACATGTAATAACTCCAAATTATAGTTTGCTTGCTGCCGCTCACCGCTACCCGCTCGGTGACCGTCTCGGCGGCGCTCCGACCGGGTGAGCCGCTCCTGAACGCGGCTGCCGGTGGCCGTAATCACCGCGTCGACACAGGCGTGATCCGCGTCACACATCCGGCGCTCACGGGCATTGGGACGGCTCAATCCGCGCCGAAGCCGCTCCGATCGGCGATCCGCCAGCAAATATCTGCAGCGGTCGGGATGCGGCGCTACGGACGCCAGTCGACGGCGTCGGCCCACTCCCAGGCCCGCCGGTAGGCGTCGCGGAACCACGGTTCTTTCGCGTCGGCGTAGTCGCCGCCGTCCGAATGTGCCGCCGCGACTTGCCGTTTGACGTCGACATACTCCGAGCGCACCGCGGGGTTGGCGGCCAGCCAGGCGCCGAACAGCAGCGCGAACTGCTGACCGGGCCAGCCGTCCACCCGCAGGTGCACAAACGTCGGCCGGCCCGGGTCGGCCGATCCGTGGATCCGCTTGCCCCACAACGCGGGGTCGTTGCTGTGGTCGAATGCGGGCACGGTGCTGCGGGCGTCGAGTTTGACGTCGTCGCCGGTGATCTGGTCGATGCGGGGATACCCGGCGGCCCGCAGCGCCTCGGCGAGTTCGTCGGCGGCGGTGAGCGATTCGACGGTGACCTGGATGTCGATGACGTCCTTGGCGGCCAGCCCGGGCACCGAGGTCGAGCCGATGTGATCCACCCGTATCGCCGCCGCGCCGCAGGCGACCCGGAGGCGCTGACAGATGCGCTGGCCTTCGGCGGCCCAGCCCGGATCGGCGGGCACCACCCGCACCGGCCGCCGCACCACCTGCCCGGCGCCGAGGTTGTGGGCGAACGGCGCGATGCGCCGCTGCCACAGCTCGCGGGCGGCCGCGCGGAGGTCCGCCGGACTGCCCGAGTTGTCCAACCAGACATCGGCGACCGCGCGCCGCTGCTCCTCGGTGGCCTGGGCGGCGATCCGGGCCCGCGCGTCGGCCTCGGTCATCCCCCGCTGCCCGGTCAACCGCTGAATCCGGGTCTCGACATCGGCGTGCACGATCACCACCAGCGGAAACAGCGGCGCCATCTGCGATTCGACCAGCAGCGGGATGTCCTCCACGATCACCGCGTCCGCGGCGGCCGCCGCGATCAACTCCGCGCGCCGGCGCCCCACCAACGGGTGCACGATGCCGTTCAGCGTGGCCCGTTTCTGGTCGTCGCTGAACGCGACCGCGGCCAGCGCCGGACGGTTCAGCGCCCCGTCGGGCAGCAGAATCTCCGACCCGAACGCGTCGACCAGCGCCGCCAACCCCTCGGTGCCGGGTTCGACGACCTCGCGGGCGATGACATCACCGTCGACGATGATGCCGCCGCACTCGCTGAAGGTCGCCGACACCGTCGACTTGCCGGCGCCGATACCGCCGGTCAGCCCGATCCGCAGCATCCGCACACCCCTAGCGCGAGATTGAAACCTGGCAGGTGGCTACTCGCACAAACGCTGCGAGATTTCAATCTCGCAGCGTTTGCACGGCGGTTAGGCGTTGCCGGCGAGCTTCTCCCGCAGCGCAGCCAGCTGCTCGTCGCTGGCCAGCGATCCGCCGGCCGACTCCTCACGCTGCGTGCCGTTGCCCGAAGAGTGCTCGGACTCGCCGTGGTCGGCGGCGGCGAACTTCTCCATCTGCGCGGTGTGCATCTTGTGGCGACGCTCGGCCTCGGCGTAGCGGGCCTCCCATTCGGCGCGCTGCTTCTCGAAGCCCTCGAGCCACTCGTTGGTCTCCGCGTCGAAGCCCTCCGGGAAGATGTAGTTGCCCTGCTCGTCGTAGGAGTCGGCCATGCCGTACTTCGACGGGTCGAACTCCTCGGTGTAGTCCTCGTTGGCCTGCTTGAGGCTCAGCGAGATACGCCGGCGCTCCAGGTCGATGTCGATGACCTTGACCATCGCGTCGTCGCCGACGGCGACCACCTGGTCCGGCACCTCGACGTGGTGCTCGGCCAGCTCGGAGATGTGCACCAGACCCTCGATGCCCTCCTCGACCCGGACGAACGCGCCGAACGGCACCAGCTTGGTGACCTTGCCCGGCACGATCTGGCCGATCGCGTGGGTGCGGGCGAAGTGCCGCCACGGGTCTTCCTGAGTCGCCTTGAGCGACAACGACACCCGCTCGCGGTCCATGTCCACGTCGAGCACCTCGACGGTGACCTCGTCGCCGACCTGCACCACCTCGGACGGGTGGTCGATGTGCTTCCAGCTCAGCTCGGAGACGTGCACCAGGCCGTCCACCCCGCCGAGGTCGACGAACGCGCCGAAGTTGACGATCGAGGACACCACACCCTTGCGGATGGCGCCCTTCTGCAGCTGGTTGAGGAACTCGCTACGCACCTCGGACTGGGTCTGCTCCAGCCAGGCCCGCCGGCTCAGCACCACGTTGTTGCGGTTCTTGTCCAGCTCGATGATCTTGGCTTCGATCTCTTTGCCGATGTAGGGCTGCAGGTCACGGACCCGGCGCATCTCCACCAGCGACGCCGGCAGGAAGCCGCGCAGCCCGATGTCCAGGATCAGGCCGCCCTTGACGACCTCGATGACGGTGCCCTTGACGGCCTCGTCCTTCTCCTTGAGCGCCTCGATCGTGCCCCAGGCGCGCTCGTACTGCGCGCGCTTCTTGGACAGGATCAGCCGGCCTTCCTTGTCCTCCTTGGTGAGAACCAGGGCCTCGACCTCGTCGCCGACGGACACCACCTCGTGGGGGTCGACGTCGTGCTTGATGGACAGCTCGCGGGACGGAATGACGCCTTCGGTCTTGTATCCGATGTCGAGCAGGACCTCATCCCGGTCAACTTTGACGATGGTCCCTTCGACGATGTCGCCATCGTTGAAGTATTTGATCGTTTTGTCGATGGCGGCGAGAAAGTCCTCGGCGGAGCCGATGTCGTTGACGGCTACTTGCGGCGAGGTGACGGCGGGACTTGGCATATGGGAGGTTGCTCCGGACAGGTGAGGTCGTAGGGACGGGACGTTATTTTTCTGTGCATGCTGCGGCCCGCGATCGAGTCGCGAGCTACCTGTCGAGGCTACTCGACTTGCTCTACGCTGACCAAACTCACCCCGATCTAGCCGCCGGCGGCCCGCCGCACCCGGGCGCCCAGCGAGTCCGAAACCAGGCCGCCGGGCATCACCCACTGCTCCGGTTCCCGCTCGACGAACTGCGCCATCGCGTCGGCGATGCGCTGCGAGGTGGTCTGGACCAGCGCGTTCAGGTTCGGGTCGTCGCGGTCGACCGGGCCGCCGGCGCGGATCGGCGGGCCCAGCACGGGTTCGCGCCGGTGCCGGGCCTGAAACACCGCACCGGGAACGATCGCGGCGCCGGTGCGCAGGGCCAGCAGCGCCGGTCCGGAGCCGATGGTGCGGCGGGTGCCCGCC
>NZ_MLQM01000108.1:0-18501 GCF_001854525.1 Mycobacterium talmoniae | reverse complement strand
AGCCGGGCCGGGGACAGCGCCACCACCTCCAGGTGGCGCACCGTGGAGCGGGACAGCGTCGGGTACTGCACCACCGCCACCTGGCGGGTCAGCTGGGCCAGCAGCCGCACCGCGCGGCGCAGCACGTCGTCGAGGTCGACCCCGGACTCCAGGAACGACAGGATGGCGCTGCGTTCGGCCGAGGACAGCGGCTTGACGTCCTCGAGCCGGTCGACGAACTCGCGGTAGCCCTTCTCGGTGGGCACCCGGCCCGAGCTGGTGTGCGGCTGGGTGATGTAGCCCTCGGCCTCCAGCACGGCCATATCGTTGCGGACGGTGGCCGAGGAGACCCCCAGGTTGTGCCGCTCGACCAGGGACTTCGACCCGATCGGTTCCTTGGTGGCGACGAAGTCGGCGACGATAGCGCGCAGCACCTCGAAGCGGCGGTCGTCGGCGCTTCCCATCGTTGCGTTCACCTCCTCGACCGGTCCATTTTACGGTGACGGGCCGCGGCGCCGTCGCGACGCACGCACAGCCCGGGTTTGGTGTCCGGCGCCGCCTAGACTCGAAGACCGCGCGGCCAATCACGCGCGTGGGGGGATGGCATGGCACCGGGGCGGATCCGGAAGGCGAAGTTCGGCGCGGCGGTGACGGCGTCGCGGATCATCTCGCTGGCCGAGGTGGTCCAAATGCCCGGGTTCACCGACCTGTCCCCGGAGCACATGTGGGAGGTCGCCAACGCGCCGTTGAACCTGCAGTGGCTGTCCCGGGAGGCGCACTGGCACAAGCGGGGGCGCAGCGCGGCGTACCTGGCCGGGCTGGACCCGGGGTGGCAGGCCCAGCAGATCGAGCTGGAGAACCGGGTGCGTCAGCAACTGCGCGACATCGTGGCCGCGCTGGCCGCCGTCGACGCCGGGGCCCAGCGTGACTGACCCGCTCGCCGACGTCGACGTCGCGGCGTTGCTCGGGCCGCAGCACGACGGCGCCCTGACCTTCCTTGGCGCGGGCTCCGCCGACCGGGTTCCGCCGCCGTGGCGGCCGATCGTCGAGTCGCCGGACGCCGAGCAGCGACGGCTGGCCGCGTTGGCGTTGTGGCCGCGCGAGTTTTTGGAGCTGGTGCCGAACTTCGCGGCCACGTTGGCCGCCAACCTGCTCGATGTGCGGGTCGGATTCCGCGACGACGAGGGGGCCGTATTGGTGTATTTCGTCGCCGCCGAGCAGCAGATCGCGGTGTGGCTGGGCTGGGATCCGGCGACCTTCGGTGCCGACGAACCGCCGTTTTGGGCGACCCTTCCGGGTGCGGCGCGGGGGTTTCTGTCCCACGTCCACGCCGGTTTCACCGGCGTGGACGGCGAGTCCTACGGCCTGGCGCAGCCCTCCTATATGGCCACCCTGGCCGCCTGGGCGGGATGGCCGACCGGCATCCCCGGCTGGCGCGACGACACCGGGATTTGCGCGACCCGGTTGCTGTGGCTCAGCGGCAGCGGCGACAACATGGCGCTGTGCACGTCGCCGGACCTGCCGCCGGGCCAGGCCGCCAAGGTGTGGGCCGAAGGTGAGACCGAGGTGACCGATTTCGGCGCCGCCCTCGATGAGCTGCTGCTGACCGCGCTCGGTTGACCGGTTCGCCCGGCCAAGGACTACCCTGTCTGACCATGGTCACGGCGAGCTGGGGGGCGACACCGAGGAAGGCCGGCCGATGATCTTCAAGGGGGTCAGGGAGGGTAAGCCCTACCCCGAGCACGGGTTGTCCTACCGGGATTGGTCGCAGATCCCGCCGCGGCAGATCCGGCTGGACGAGTTGGTCACCACCACCACGGTGCTGGCGCTGGACCGGCTGCTGTCGGAGGACTCCACCTTCTACGGCGACCTGTTTCCGCACGCGGTGAAGTGGAAGGGCATCGTGTACCTGGAGGACGGCCTGCACCGCGCGGTGCGGGCCGCGCTGCGGAACCGCACCGTGCTGCACGCTCGAGTGTTCGACATGGATGTCCTGGCCTGACCAGCTCTTGCCGCGAGCGTGCGTGTCCCCGGTCGACACGCCGGGCAAAATCCCGGAACTGCGCACGCTCGCGCCGGCCAGACCGGTCACATTCTCGGCGCGCCAGGTGTCGAAGTAGTGAACCCCACTACACCGAGGAGCACCAAATGCCACGACTCACCGGGGTGTCCGACCGGGATGCCGGACTGGGCGCCAAGATCGCGTTCTTTTTCACCAAGCGGCGGTTCAAGCAGATGACCGGACTGCAAACCGCGACCATGCTGGAGCCGCTGCGGATGTACGCCCATATCCCGGGCCTGCTCAACGCAATCGGCCGCCTTGAACTGTCGGAGTCCAAGCTGGACATCCTCAGCCCCCGCGACCGCGCGTTGGCCGAGCTCAAGGCGGCGACGACGGTGCGCTGCGAGTACTGCATCGACCTGGGGTCGGAGATCGCGCGCGGGATCGGGATCACCGACGAGGAGTTGCTGGCGCTGGCCGACTACCACGACGCCGCGTGCTTCTCCGACGTCGACAAGCTGATCCTGGACTACGCCACCGCGATGAGCCACACCCCGGTGCAGGTCAGCGACGAGCTGTTCGACGCGCTGCGGGCCCATTTCAACACCCCGCAACTCGTTGCGCTCACCCACGTCATCAACCTGGGTAACTTTCGGGCCCGATTCAACCTCGCACTGGATATCGGCTCGTCCGGCTTTTCCGCCGGCCGGGTGTGCGCGATCCCCGACCCCGACCGGCGATGACCGAAATCCCGTCGCTGACTGCACGTTTCGAGGAGGCGCGGCCGCGGCTGCGCGCCGTCGCGCATCGCATGTTGGGCTCGGTCGACGACGCCGAGGACGCGGTGCAGGAAGCGTGGCTGCGGCTACGCGGGGACTCCGGTGAGATCGATAACGTCGACGCCTGGTTGACGACGGTGGTGGCGCGGATCTGCTTGAACATGCTGCGCGCCCGACGGACTCAGGACGCGCTCGTCGTGCAGGTACCCGACCCGGTGGTGGAACCGGCGACCGACCCCGACCCGGAACACCAAGCGCTGCTGGCGGATTCGGTGGGTTTGGCCATGTTCGTGGTGTTGGAGACGTTGCCGCCGGCCGAACGACTGGCGCTGGTGCTGCACGACGTGTTCGCGGTGCCGTTCGAGGACGTCGCCGCCATTGTGGACCGCACCCCGGCCGCCGCCCGGCAGTTGGCCAGCCGCGCCCGGCGGCGCATCCGGGACGCCGGGGCGCAACCCGACTGCGGGTTGACCGCCCAACGCGAGGTGGTCGACGCGTTCTTCGCCGCCGGTCGTGCCGGGGACTTCGACCGGTTGGTGTCGGTGCTGGATCCCGAGGTGGTGGCGCGGGGCGACTTCGGACCGGGGGCGGTCCGCACGGTGCGGGGCGCGGCGGCGGTGGCCGGGTTGGCCCACAGCTACGCCGCACCGCAGCGGCAGCTGCGTGACGCCACCGTCAACGGCGCGGCCGGGGTGGTGGTGTTCGTCGACGGTCAGGCGACCGCGATCATGGGCTTCGTGGTACGCGGCGGGCGGGTCGCCGCGATCGACGTGCTGGCCGACCCGGCCCGCATCGCGCGGATCGACCTGACCGCGGTGGCCGGGTAGCGCTACGCGGTCACCCGCGCTGCCGCAGCCTTACCTGCTCCCACCAGTCGATCGTTTCACCGTCGGTGGCCATCCGATCGAGGACATGATCGGTGATCTCGACGTGCGTCCCTCCGCCGGTCGACCAGCAGAACTTCCACAGTTCGCGCGCCGCTCGGTGGTAGTGGTGGATGGCCTCGTCGACGGCGTAGGCGTCGGCCTCGCCCGTCCGGTAGCGATCCACCGCACCGGCAACGTGTTCGATGAGCTCGGCCAGTTGCTGTTCGTGATACGCGCCTACGCGTTCGCGCGCGGCCCGGCGTTCGGCCTTGGTACGCATAGCCGGACGATACCGCCGCCAGCCGTCAGCGTGAACCAATCAATTTTCGTCCGCCGAAGATCAGTGCGGCGCCAACGCCTGCATCAACTCCACCGCGGAGTCGTGGGTGAGCACCCAGCCGCCCTGGTCGACGAACATCAGCGGCTTGGTGTCCGGCGCCATCTTGGGCCCGGAGATCTCCACGTTGGCGACGGCCTGGTTGGGGCCGGACGGCGCGACGTTCACCACGTTGAACGAGTACGGGAGCTCCCCGTCCCGGTAGGACTTGCGCAGGTTGTGGTCCAGCACATGACCGTCGTTGGAGGCGATGCCGTTTTCGACCAGGTTCTGCTTGTCCTTATACGAGACGCCCGCATTGGTCAGGTTGGTCAACAGGTCGGTGACCTGCTGAGCGCTGGGCAGATTCTGCCCCGGGCCCGGGTTCTCGGCGGGTTCCGGCGGTGCCGGGTTGGGCGCCGGGGGCGCCGGCGGCGGGTCCAGCGGCAGCGGGGCGCCGAAGACGACGGGCTGCACCTGCGCCGACGTGCCGACCGGGGCGAACGCCGTCACCCCGGCGGCTGCGGCTCCGATCGCGGCCACCGCGGCCGCTCCGATGACGAGCAATTTCCCGGCCATGAACCGTCCCCTTCGCGTCGGTGTCGATGGGCAAGGCTACCCGTGCCGCTGCCGCGAACGTGCGCAAAACACGTATTCACCTCGGCGTGTCGGCCGGGGACACGCACGCTCGCGCACAGGGATCAACTCATGGCGTCGCGGAGGCTTTTGGGGCGCAGGTCGGTCCAGTGCTCTTCGACGTAGGCCAGGCAGTCCGCGCGGCTGGCTTCGCCGAACACCTGCCGCCACCCGGCGGGGATGTTGGCGAACGTCGGCCACAGGCTGTGCTGCTCTTCGTCGTTGACCAGCACGTAGAAGGTGCCGTTGTCGTCGTCGAACGGATTGGTGCTCATCGGTTCTCCTCGTCGGTTGGGCTTTGGCCGCGAGCAGACGCAAAAGCCCCGTTGTTGGCGTCGAATTGGGTGCTTTTGCGTCTGCTCGCGGGGGCGGCGGGGGTGGCGGGGGTGGCGGACAGCTGGGCGCCCAACACCCGGTCGGACAGCAGGCCCAGGCAGCTCAGGTTCGGAAAGCCCGGCCCCTGGGTGAGCCCGGCCAGGTTGGGCAGGAACAACTTCGGCGCGACGTCGGTGACGGCCAGGTCGTGCCCGATCGCCTCGGCCAGCCGGTCGCCGCTCAGCGGTCCGCCCAGCCCGAGCTCCAGCACATCCAGCGCCTCCTGGCTGAACAGGTCCACGAACCACAGCGCGTCGGCGCCCGAGCCGTCGATCACCAGGTCGAACCCGTGCACGGTTTCGAAGTTCTCGCCGCCCCGGTTGGTGCTCAGCGTCAACCGGATCCGCTCATCGCGCCCGACGGCGTGGGCGACCCGGCCGCGCAGGTGCCGGATCCGGTCGTCGGCCAGCAGCGCGTCTTGCACCCGGGCGGAGAACACCCCGCGGTCGGTGCGGGCCAACGCGTCGCGGCGCTCCTCAGGGGTCAGCGCCGACCAGTCGGTCGGGTCGGAAAACAGCGTGTTCTCGAAGAAGCTCTCGCCGCGGGTGAACAGGGTGACCTGCGGGGAGATCACCGTGATGGTCGACACCCGGTGCCGGAACAGTTCGTTGAGGATCGACGCCGCGGTCTCGCCGCCGCCGATCACCGCCACCCGGTCCGCGCAGATCCGGTCGTGCCCGGCGGCACGATGCCAGAACTGGGCGATCGACAGCACCCGCGGATTGCCCGGCAGGATCGATTTTTCGGCCTGGCCCGGCCCGGTGATCATCACCGCGTCGGCCCGCACGGTGGCCTCCCGGGTGTGCAGCGCCCACTGCGCCCCGTCCACCGCGAGCCGGTCCACCTCGCCGTAAACGACGGTCATGTCGACGGCGTCGGCGACCCAGCGCAGGTAGGCGCTCCACCGCTGGTGGGTGGGCGCCGGTCGGCCGCGGTCGATCCACTCCGCGAATTGGCCGGTGGCGATCAGGTACGACTGCCAGGAATAGGCGGTCATCCGCTCGTCGAGTTCGGCGTTGCGGCCCGGCACCAGCGCCGAGCGGTACGGGAAGCCAACATCCTTTTCCGGGCTGGTGCCCAACCGGTGGGCGCCGTCGGTCCAGCCGCCGGCGGGCCGCCAGTTGGCGGCGATCTCGGTGCGTTCGACGGCGATCACCTCGGGGGCGTCGACGCCCATGTCGCGCAGCACCGCGGCCTTGGCGGCCACCGCCACCGCCTTGACGCCGGCGCCGAGCACCGCAAGCGTCGTCATGACAGCACCTCCCGCAGGGCTTCGTCGAACAGTGTTTGCAGCGCGGCGATCTCGGCGGCGTCCAGAATGTCGGGCAGCGCCCGCCACTGCGTCATCAGCAGCGGCCGGTCCCCGACCGGCAGCACCGCGGCGATGATGCTCAGCTCGTGGCGCACCGCCAGTTCGGGTTCGGGCAGCGGGGACGCCCCGGCCAGCAGCGCGCGGTCGGGCCGCACCCCGCTCGCCGATCCGGCCAAATCGCCGCGGCCCAGGTAGTTCAGCAGCAGCTGCGGCCCGCGAAAGGCGCTGAGCCGCCGCCCGGTGTCGGCCCGCAGGTACCGCAGCAGCCCGTAGTCGACGCCGTCGCCGGGGATCGCGGCCAGCTGCGCGGCGACGGCCCGCGGGTCCGCCGCGGGCACCCGCAGCGGATACATCGCGGTCAGCAGGCCCACCGTGTCGGCGGTGTCCAGCGACCCGGCGTCGACCAGCGCGTCGACGCGGCCGTGGGTTTCCAACGCCAGCAACGGCGCCGGGGTCGCCAGCCCCCGGGTCTGCCGCCACCGGGTCACCGTGGCCGCCGCCGCGGCGACCAGCTGATCGGGCACCGGCAGGCCGCTGCCCAGCAGCCGGGCGGTGACCTCGGCGTCGGCGAACACGGTGGACACCGCCAGATCAGCGGCCCGGTCGCGGTCCGGGCGGACCCGCCGCGCCCCCAGGTCGGGGTCCTCGCCGTCGAGTTGGGCCGCCCAGTACCCGGCGGTGTCCAACCGGTGGGCCCGCTCGGTCAGCGCCTGCGCCCAGCGCCGATAGCTGGTGTGCTCGACCACCGGGGCGTCGCCGGTCAGCGCGGCGTTCAGTTCGCCGAGCACCACCAGCCACGACGCCGGGTCCATCGCCAGCACGTGCGCGGCCAGCAGCAGCACGGTTTGCCCGGTCGGCGGGCGCAGCCACACCCCGGCCAGCAGCACCCCGGCTTCGGGGTCCAGCCGGTCCAGGATCCGCGGGGTGTGCTCGGTGACCGCGGCCGCCAAATCGCCGGGCACGTCGACGATCTCGGTGAGCACCTCGGGGCGGGGTGCGGGCCGCAGGGTCATGTCGGCCCGGTCCAGCCGGGTGCGCAGCACCGGGTGTGCGTCGACGACGGCCGCCAGCGCGGCCCGCAGCGCCGCCTCGGTGACGCCCTCGGGCAGCCGCAGCGCTTCGGTCTGCGCCAGCCGGCGGGCCTGGCCGTGTTCGTAGAGCCAGTGCGCGTTGGGCAGCAGCGGGATCGGCGCGTCGATGTCCTCGGCGATCCGCTCCGCGGCGACGGTGTCGGCGTCGATGGCGGCGGCGAGTTCGCGGATGGTGCCGCATTCCAGGATCAGTCGGGCGCGCAGCGGGATGCCGCGGCGCCGGGCCGCCTGCACCACGGTCAACGCCACGATGCTGTCCAGGCCCAACTGGACAAAGTCGGCGGTCACGTCCACCTGGGGGTGGCCCAGGGTCTCGGTCAGCAGCTCGCACAGCGCGGTTTCGGTGGCCGTCTCGGGTCCGGTCGCGGGTTCGGCGGCCGCCGCGTCCAGCGCGGCCAGCGCGGTTTCGTCGAGTTTTCCGTTGCCGGTCAACGGGATTGCGTCGACGACGATGATGCGCTGCGGGATCATGTAGCGCGGCAGCCGGGCGGACAGCAGCCCGCGCAGTGCCGGCACCGATACCGGCTCACCCCCGGTGGCGACGTAGGCGGTCAGCCGGGCGCCGCCGCGGTGGTCGCGGACCAGCACCCGGGCCTGGGCCACCGCCGGATGCGACTGCAGCGCGGCGGCGATTTCGTCGGGTTCGACCCGGTAGCCGCGGATCTTGACCTGGCTGTCGGCGCGGCCCAGGTAGTGCAGCGCGCCGTCGCCGGCGCGGCGCACCAGGTCGCCGGTGCGGTACATCCGCTCCCCCGCGACGAACGGGTCGGCGACGAATCGGCCGCTGGTCTCGCCGGCCCGGCCCAGATAGCCGCGGGTGAGCTGCGCACCGGCCAGATACAGCTCGCCGGGCACGCCGGGCGGCACCGGGCGCAGCGCGGAGTCCAGCACGTAGCCGCGGGTGTGGGCGGTCGGCCTCCCGATCGACGGTTCGTCGTGGGCGGCGATGTCGGCGACCACCGCCTCCACCGTGGTCTCGGTGGGGCCGTAGCAGTTGTGCGCGGCCAGGCCGGTGCGGGCGCATTCGGCGCGGATCGTCGCCCACAGCGGCGGGCTGATCGCTTCCCCACCCAACGCCAGCACCGCCAACGGCACCTCGGCCAGCAGGCCGAACGCACGCAGCTGGGCGAACATCGACGGGGTGGTGTCGATCATGTCGACGCCGTGCTCGGCGAGGGCGGCCACCAGGGCCTCGGCGTCGGGCTGGGTCCGCTGGTCGACGAGGTGCACGCGGTGGCCGTCGAGCAGGGCGACCAGCGGCTGCCAGGCGGCGTCGAACGCGAACGACCAGGCGTGCGCGATCCGCAGTCGCCGGCCCAGCCGCGCGGCCGCCGGCGCCAGCACCCGGTGCCGGTGGTCGTCGGCGTAGGCCTCCAGCGCGGCGTGGGTTCCGATGACGCCCTTGGGTTCTCCGGTGGTCCCGGAGGTGAAGACGATGTAGGCGGCCTGCTCGGGCGACACCGGCGCCGGCCGGAAGTCGGTGGCCGGGTGCGCCCCGGACATCAGGGCCTGGTCGACGATCATCCCCGCGCCGGTTTGCCGCAGGATGGAGGCAATCCGTTCCTCGGGCATCCCGGGTTCCAGCGGCACGCACACCGCGCCGGCCTTGAGCACCGCCAGCAGCGCCACCACGTAGGACGGGTCGCGGGGAAGCCGGATGGCGACCGGGGTTTCGGCGCCCGCGCCGCGGCGGGCCAGCTCGGCGGCCAGCCGGTCGGCGGCGGTGTCCAGCTCGGCGTAGCTCAGCGTCCCGCCGGCCCAGCTCAGCGCCACCGCGTCGGGCCGCTCGGCGGCGATCGCCGCGAACCGGGTGTGCACCCCGCGCGCCGGCGCCGCCGGCGTCGCGACGTCCCGCAGCAACCCGGCCTCGTCGTCTAGCAGGATGCTGACCTCCCCTAATGGCCGCTCCCACAACGTGATCAGCCGCTGCGCGGTGGCCAGCACCCGCCGGCCCAGCGTCGCCGCGGGCATCCCGCCCAGCGCGCCGTCCAGGGTTTCCACCAGCACGGTCAGTTCGCCGTCGGTGAGGTGAGCGGCGACGGTGACCGGGAAGTGCGACAGGCTCTCCAACGCCGCGGGCGCGAACGTGGCGTCACCGGCGGCGAATTCGCCGCCGCCGACCAGCGCCCCGGGCGGGAAGTTCTCGTAGACCAGCAGGGTGTCGAACATTTCGCCGACCCCGCCCAACGCCCGCAGCTGGGCGTGACCCAGGTAGCAGTGCTCGCGGAGCAGTGCGGCGTCGCGTTGCAGCCCAACGCAGTGCGCGCCGACGGCGGCGGCCGCATCGAGCCGCACCCGCAGCGGCACCGTGTTGATGAACAGCCCGACCATGGTTTCCACCCCGGCCAGTTCGGCGGGCCGCCCGGAGACGGTGACCCCGAACACCACGTCGTCGCGGTCGGTCAACCGGGACAGCAGCACCGCCCAGGCCGCCTGCATCACGGTGTTGAGGGTGACGCCGCGGGAGCGGGCCGCGTCGGCGAGCGCGGCGGTGGCGGCGGCGTCCAGCCGCAGTTCGGTGCGCCGCGGCAGCCCGGGCTCGGGCGGCTGGGCGGCCAGCGCCCCGGACAGCAGCGTCGGGCCGGGCAGGCCGGCCAGGTGCTCGCGCCAAACACGTTGGCTGTCGTGGTGATCCCGGCCGGACAGCCAGCCGATGTAGTCGCGGTAGGGTCGCGGCGGCGCGGGCAGCGCGTCCAGGTCGCCACCGGCCCGGTACAGCGCGATCATCTCGCCGACGAACACCGGCAGCGACCAGCCGTCGATGACGATGTGGTGCGCGGTGATCACCAACCGCCACCGGGCGTCGGGCAATTCGATGAGCAGGAAACGCAGCGCCGGGGTGCGATCCAGTGCGAACGGCCGGCGCCGCTCGTCGTCCTCCAGGCCCGGCACCTCCGCCGGGACGGCGGTGACGTGCCGCCACGGCAGCTCCACCCGGGACGGCACGATCTGCACCGGGTGCGGCAGGCCGCGGTGCACGAAACTGGCCCGCAGGTTGGGGTGGCGCACCAGCATCGCGGCGGCGCAGTCCCGCAGCAGCGCCACGTCGAGGCCGCCGGTGATGTCGGCGGCCATCGCGATCAGGTACGGGTCGTGCACCGGGCCGTCGGCGTCGTCGGGCCCGGACTCGGCCAGCGTGGTCAGCGAGAACAGCCCCTGCTGCAGCGGGCTGAGCGCCATCACATCCTCGATGGCGGCGGGTTCGGCGCCGGTGAGGGTCACGGCGCCCCTTGCCACGACGCCTGCAGTGCGGCCAGGTCGTCGGCGGACAGCCCCGATGTGCTCATCGGCTCGTGCCGCACGTCCCGTTCCTCGGCGCCGTCGGCGGCCTCCAGCGCGGCGGCCAGCTGCTGCACGGTGGGATGCTCGAACACCATCCGCGGGGTGACCGCCAGCCCGGCGTCGCGGGCGCGGGCGGCCAGCTGCACCGAGGAGATGCTGTCCCCGCCCAGGGCGAAGAAGTCGTCGAACCGGCCGACGTCGGCGACCCCCAGCAGGTCGGTGAACACCGCGGCCAGCGCCCGTTCCGTCTCCCCGCGCGGCGGCTCGGTCTGGCCGGTGGTGGCCGCGGCCGGCTGCGGCAGCCCGGGCCGGTTCAGCTTGCCGGATTCGGTGACCGGCATCGCGTCCAGCACGGTGATCGACGACGGCATCATGTATCCGGGCAGCGCGGCGGCCGCCGCGGCGCGCACCGTGGCGGCGAACTCGGCCGTGGCGGCGGCGTCGGGCAGCGGCGCCGCGGGCACCACGTAGCCGGCCAGCGTGGTGGTCCCGCGCAGCTCCCAGGTGCGGGCGGCGGCGGCCGCCACCTGATCCACCGCCTTCAGCGCGGCCTCGACCTCTCCCAGCTCGACGCGGAAGCCGCGCACCTTGACCTGGTGGTCGGTGCGGCCGACGAACTCCAGCCGACCGTCCTCGGTCCAGCGGGCCCGGTCCCCGCTGCGGTAAAACCGCGCGCCGGGTGTGGCGGCATACGGGTTGGGCACGAACCGGGACGCGGTCAGGCCGGGCCGCTTCCAGTAGCCGCGGACCAGTTGCTCACCGGCGTAATACAGTTCGCCGACCACGCCGACCGGCACCGGCTGCAGCGCGTCGTCGAGCAGATACACCTGCGAGCCCGGGGTGGGGGCGCCCAGGATCGGCACCGGCGGGCTCAGCGGCCCGCGGACCAACCCGCCGGAGGTTTCGGTGGCACCGAAGTTGTTCAGCAGCTCCGGGCCGTCGCCCGCCGGGCAGGTGGCCGCCAGCCGCTCCAGCAGCGACACGCTGACCGGCTCACCGCTGCACACCAGCCGGGTCAGCGAGCGCACCACGTCGGGGTGGGTGTCGACCAGGGTGGACACCAGGCTGGCCACCGCGGTGACCTGGGCCACGCCGTGGCGGCGCAGCAGCGCCGCCAGCGCGTCGGCGTCGCGGTGTTCGGCGTCGTCGGCCAGGATCAAGGTGGCGCCGGCGGCCAGCCCGGCCAGCGTCTCCATGCTGCCTTCCAGGAAGGTCATCGACGCCTGCGCCAGCCGAATGTCGTTGCCTTCCACCGGATAGTTCCGCAGCTGCCAGTCCAGCCGCGCCGTCATCGCCCGGTGGGTGCCCAGCACCCCCTTGGGGGTTCCGGTGGATCCGGAGGTGAACACCAGATACATCGGGTCGTCGGGATGCGGCGCCGGCAGGTCGCGACGCCGCGGTTCGGCATCCAGCGCGGCCCGCAGCTGCGGGTCGTCCAGCGAAAGCAGGTGCACGCCAGGGGTTTCCGGCATGGTGGCGGCGGCCTCGGCGGTGACCACCACGACCGGCGGCGCAACGTCGTCGAGCATGAACCGTTTGCGCGCGGCCGGGTAGCCGGGGTCCAGCGGGAAATACCCGGCGCCGGCCTTCATGATCCCGACCAGCGCCACCACCAGGTCGATGCCGCGGCGGGTGGACAGCCCGACCAGCGTCCCGGGCCGCACCCCGTGCTCGGCGAGCAGCGCCGCGAAGTTGTCCGACCGGCGGTGCAGCGCCGGGTAGTCGAGCTGCTCGTCGCCGCAGCGCACCGCGATCCGGTCGGCGCCGAACCGCCGGCTCGGCTCGAGCAGCGCGCCGATGGTGTGCGGGGCGTCCGCGGGTGGCACCGGGCCCCGGCTCCAGGCCAGCAGGCGCTGCCGGTCGACGTCATCGGTCAATTGCACGTCGCGCAGCGTCACGTCGGGGTTGTCGGCGAACAGGTCGACCACCCGGGTCAGCCAGTCGGTCAACCGTTCGATGGTGGCCCGCCGGTACAGCTCGGTGCGGTAGATGACGCGGCCGGTGTATCCGGCGTCGGTGGCGAAGAAGTTGACGCTCAGGTCGGCGTGCGCGATGTCGAACGGCGGCTCTAACGCGGCGAAGCTGGTCGGCCCCGCCTCGCCGCCGACATCGATCACCCGGGCGGCCGGCAGGTGATCGCGGACGTGCACGACCACCTGGAACAGCGGGTTGCGCGACAGCGACCGGACCGGGTTGACCGCGTCGACCACCCGATCGAACGGCAGGTCCTGGTGGGCGTAGGCGGCCAGCGCGGTTTCGCGGGCGCGGCGCAGCACCTCGGCCAGCGTCGGGTTGCCGCTCAGGTCATTGCGCAGCACCAGGATGTTGACGAAGAACCCGATCAGCCGGTCCAGTTCGGTTTCGGTGCGCCCGGCGACCGGGGTGCCCAGCGGGATGTCCGCGCCGCCGCCGGCCTTGTGCAGCACCACCGCGACCGCGGCCTGCAGCACCATGAATTCGGTGCAGCCGGTTTCGCGGCTGAGCGCGGCCAGCTTGTCGCGGGTGGCGGCGTCGATGCCGAACTCGACGGATTCGCCGTCGCCGCTGGGCACCGCGGGCCGCGGAAAGTCCGGCCGCAGCCCGGTGTCCTCCGGTAGCCCGGCCAGCTGCCGGGTCCAGTAGTCACGTTGGTCGCCGACGATGCCGCCCGCTTCGGTCCGGTCCGGCTGCGGACTTTCGGCCAGCAACTCCCCCTGCCAGGCCGCGTAGTCGGCGTACTGCACCGGCAGCGGCGCCCAGGACGGCTCCTGTCCGCTGCAGCGGGCCCGGTAGGCGGTCAGCAGATCGGTGAACAGGACCCCGGCCGACCAGTGGTCGGCGGCGATGTGGTGCACCACCAAAGAGAGCACGTGGGCTCCGCCGGTGTGCAGCAACGCCACCCGGATCGGCCAGTCGCGGTCCAGTTCGAAGCAACCCCGGCGCTCGGTGTCCAGCTGCGCCTGCAGCCAGGCGTCGGATTCGCCGGTCGCCCGCCGCACCGGCAGCCGCCCGGCGGGGTTGACCACTTGGTAAGGGACGCCGTCGATCTCGACGTAGGTGGTGCGCAGGATCTCGTGCCGGGCGATCAGGTCGTCGACGGCGGCGAGCAGGGCGTCGACGTCGCACGGACCGGTCAGCCGGGCGGCGAACGGAATGTTGTTGACCGGGCTGGGTCCCTCGATGCGGTAGGCGAACCAGCTGCGCAGCTGCGACGCCGACAGCGGCTGGGGCCCGTCGTGGCTGGTCGCGATCAGCTTGGGTCGCGGCGGCGGCCCAGCGCCGGCGGCGAGCTGGTCGATGCGGTCGGCCAGCCGGGCCACCGTCACCAGCTCGAAGATCTCCCGGATGGCCAGGTCCACCCCGCAGTCCGCCCGCACGGCGGCCACCAGCTTGGTGGCCACCAGGGAGTGCCCGCCCAGGTCGAAGAACGAGTCGTCGGCCCCCACCCGGGGATGCCCGAGCAGCTCGGCGAACAGCGCGGCCAGTTGCCGCTCGGTCGCGGTGACCGGTTCGCGGTAGGCGGCGCCGGCGGCGATCTGCGTCTGCGGCAGCGCGGCCTTATCGATCTTGCCGTGCGCGGTGATCGGGATCTCGTCGAGGACGACGTAACCGGCCGGCACCATGTAGTCGGGCAGCGCGGCGGCCACCCGGGCGCGGATCCGGTCGACGTCCACCGAGTCGGTGCCGGCGCCGTCGGCCGGGGTCAGGTAGCCGACCAGGCTTTTGCCCAGCTGCGGCAGGTCGGCGGCCACCACCACGGCCTGCCCGACGCTGGGGTCCACCGAGATCGCCGCCGCGACCTCGCCGAGCTCGATGCGGAAGCCGCGGATCTTGACCTGCTCGTCGGCGCGGCCGACGAACTCGATATCGCCGTCGGCGTTGCGCCGGGCCAGATCCCCGGACCGGTACAGCCGCCGGCCGGGGGTGAACGGGTCGGCGACGAAGCGTTCCGCGGTCAACCCGGGTCGGCGGTGATAGCCGTGGGCCACATGCGTTCCGCCGATGTAGATTTCGCCGATCACCCCGACCGGCACCGGCTGCAGCGCGTCGTCCAGCAGATGCACCTGGGTGTTGATCTTGGGCTTCCCGATCGGCACGATGCGGGTGCCCTGTTTGCCTTCCACCTTGTACCGGGTGGCGTTGACGACGGTTTCGGTGGGGCCGTAGAAGTTGTGCAGCAGCGCGTCGAAGGTGGCGTGGAATTTGTCGGCGATCTCGCCGGGCAGCGCCTCGCCGCCGATCGGCACCCGGCGCAGGGTGCGCCACTGGTTGACCCCGGGCAGCGACAAGAACAGCCCGAGCAGCGACGGCACGAAATGCATCGCGGTGATGCCTTCGCGGTGCAGCAGCTCGGTGAGATACCCGATGTCGCGCAGCCCGTCGGGGCGCGGGATCACCAGGCGCGCACCGCACGACAGGGTGCCGAAGATCTCCCCCATCGACACGTCGAAGCTGGGTGAGGCCACCTGCAGCAGCCGGTCGGCTGCGTCGACGCCGTAGTCGCCGCCGAACCAGACGAAGTATTCGGCGATCGGGGCGTGCGGCACCGGCACCCCCTTGGGCAGCCCGGTCGACCCGGAGGTGTAGATCAAATACGCGGTGTTGGCCGGGCGCAGCGGACGCACCAACTGGTCCGGCTCGGGGTTGGTGGTGGCGAACCCGGCCAGGTCGGGGATCGGTTCGCGCAGCACGAGTTTGGGGGCGGAGTCGTCGAGGATGAACGCGCGGCGGTCCTCCGGGTAGGTGGGGTCGACCGGCAGGTAGACCGCGCCGGCCTTGAGGATGCCCAGCGCGGTGATGATCAGTTCCGGGGACTTGTCGAGCAGCACCGCGACGCGGTCCTCGGCGCCCAGGCCCGCGGCGATCAGCCAGTGCGCCACCCGGTTGGCTTCCGCGTTGAGTTCACGGTAGCTGTACGCGCGGCCCTCGTAGACGACGGCGACGGCGTCCGGGGTGGCCTCGACCTGCCGCTGCACCAGCGCGGGCAGCGTGGTGGCGGGGGTAGTGAACTTTTCGCCGGCCGAGACCCGGCGCAACCAGTCCGCGTCGTCGTCGGTGAGCATCCGCAGCACCGCCAGGGCGGTGTCGGGGTCGGCCAGCGCGGCGTCCAGCAGGGTGGTGTAGTGGCTGAGCAGCTGGGCCACCAGCGGGCGGTCCAGCACCTCGACCAGATACTCGGCTTCGATCAGCGCGCCGCCGTCGTCGGCCGGTTCCACCATGAAACTCAGTGGCAGCTGGGTGAACTGGCCGCGCAGCTCGTCGCGTTCGCAGCGCACCCCGGGCGGGCAGAACCCGCCGCCGTCGGGTTCGCGCAGCCCGAAGCTGACCCGGGTCATCCGTTCGACGCCGTGCCGGCGGTCCGGGTTCCAGGCGCGCACCACCGCATCCACGTTGACCCGCTGGTGGGCGAACGCGCCGACCGCGGTGTCGCGGGCCTGCGCCACCAGCTCCCGGAACGTTTGCCGCGGCCGCGGCCGCAACCGCAGCGCCACGGTGTTGCCGTAGTAGCCGATCGCCTCCTCGGTTCCGGCGCCGCGGTTGAGCACCGGGGCCGCGACCAGGAAGTCGCCGGCGTGGGTGTAGCGGTGGATCAGCGCGGCGAAGCCGGCCAGCAGCACCATGTACGGGGTGGCGCCGGTGTCGCGGGCCAGCGCACCGGCCGCCTGCACGGTCGACGGGGCCAGCTGCGCGGTGACGCGTTGTGAGCGCCAGCTGCTCGGCACCGCCGAACCGTTGGGACCGGGCAGTTCCAGCGGCTCGGGCGGGTCGGCCAGCACGGTGCGCCAGTAGGCGAGGTCGTCGTCGACGACCGCGGGGGCCGGCTGCGCCGACGGGGTCCGCGGGCCGGGACCGCCCAGCGCGTCGGGGTCGGTGTAGGCCCGGGTCAGGTCAGCAAAGAACACCGCCCAGGAGCCGTCATCCCAGGCGATGTGATGCGCGGTGAGCAGCAGCACCAGCTCGTCGGGGCCGACGCGGACCGCGGTGATCCGCAGCGGCGACTCGGTGGTCAGGTCGAAGGGCCGGGAGAACTCCCGCTGCGCCAACACTTCCAGCCGCAGCTGACGGGCCTGCTTCCCCAGCCCGCTCAGGTCGTGTTCGGCCCAGCCCGGCCGCAGCTCGTCGTGCACCCGCTGCTGCGGATCGCCGTCGGCGTCGGTGTGAAAGGTGGTGCGCAGCACCGGGTGCCGCACCGCCACCGCGTCCACCGCCCGGTGCAGCCGGGTCACGTCGACCACACCGGTGATCCGGTAGGACACGCACACGTTGAGCAGGGCGCTGGTCGGGTCCAGGGACTGCACGAACCACATCCGGCGCTGCCCGTCGGACAACTCGGCGGGGGCGTCGTCGGCCGCGGCCGCGGTGCGCGACAGGCCTTGGGCGGCCAGCCGGCGGCGCAGCAGCTCCAGGCGCTGTTCGTCGAGGGTGGTCTCAGTCACGCGTGGATTCCAATCTTTCTGGCCGGGTGGGCCGGTGGGTCTCGGCGGGCTGCAGGGCATCGATCAGTTGGGTGCCGGTGATCCCGCCGAGCAGGCTGGCCAGCGGCACCGAGCGGCCGGTGCCGCGGCGCAGCCGTTTGCGCAGATCCAGCGCCAGCAGCGAGTCCACCCCGAGGTCGATCAGCGCGGCGTTGAGGTCCACCGCGGCCGGCTCCGGAAGGCTCAACGCCGCGGCCAACGCGGCACGCACCGCCTCGGCGACCGGCAGCTGCTCGGTTGGCGCTGCGGCGGGCGGGTTTTCGGCCGCGGCCAGCGGCAGCGGGCTGCCCTGGCTGTCGAAGAAGACCCGCAGCCGGTCCAGGTCGGCGGCCAGGATCAGCGGGTCGCCGTCGTGGCGACGCAGGCTGGCCTCCAGCGCCTCGTCGGGGTCCATCGCCAGCAGGCCGGACCGCTCGATGCGGGTGATCTCGGCGGCGTCGACGATGCCCGCGCCCTGCCACAGCCCCCAACGCACCGCGGTGGCATCCCATCCGCGGTCCCGCAGCCGGTCGGTGAGCACGTCGAGCATGCGGTTGGCGGCCGCGTAGGCGCCGTGCCCGTGCCCACCCCATACCCCCGAGATCGAGGAGCACACCAGGATCCGCGCGTCGGCGCGCAGCGGCCACGCCTCGGTCAGCCGGGCCAGCCCGGCGACTTTCGCGCCGAACACCGCCGCCCGGTCGGCCGCGGTGAGCCGGTGGTGCGGGCCGAACCGGGCCACCCCGGCGGCGTGGATCAGCAGCGAGGCGCCGGCACCGGCGTGCGCGGCGGCCGCCGCCGCCACCCCGTCGGGGTCGGTGATGTCGCAGGCCGGGGCGCACACCTCGACCGAGCGGCCGTCGGTCAGGTCGGCCAGCACGGCGGGGGCAACCCCGCTGCGGCTCAACAGGATCACCCGGCGGGCGCCGTGGGCGATGCAGTGCCGGGCGTAACGCAGGCCGATCGCGCCGCCGCCGCCGGTGATCAGCACGGTGTCCAGCGCGGTGACGTCCAGCGGGCGGGCCGGGGTCGGATCGGGGTGCTCGCGCAGGATCCGGGTGTAACGGACCGCGTCGCGCACCGCGACCTCACCGGCCGCGCCGACCAGCACCGGCACACAGGCCCGGGCGGTCGCCTCGTCGATCGGCCCGGCCGGCAGGTCCAGGTGCCCGAACGCCTGGTCGGCGAATTCGAAGCCCACGCAGCGGTGCATCGCCGCCAGGGCGGCCTGCCCCGGCAGCGCCGGGGCATCGTCGCGGCCGATCCGTTCGCCGCCGGCGGTGAGCAGCCACACGCTGCGGCATGCCGGCCCGATCAGGCTGGGGTAGTCGGGCAGGCCGGCGCCCGGAAGGGCGGCGATCTGTTCGGCGGCGGCGGGGGCGTCGTCGCTTTTACCCAGCTGGCGCGGGGGGCGGGGGGGGTGGGTGGG
>NZ_MLQM01000107.1:0-18645 GCF_001854525.1 Mycobacterium talmoniae | reverse complement strand
AGAGACAGACGCCGTGCAGCGGCCGGACGGCAGCTTCTACGCGGCGGTCAAGTTGTCGCTGGACCACAACGTCCACCTGCCGGCCAACGCCACCGCGCGAATCGCGCAGACCTCGCTGCTGGGCTCCCAGCACATCGAATTGGCCGCCCCGCACGACCAGCCCGCGGCGGGTACGCTCGGCCCGGGCTCGAAGATCCCGCTGAACCGCACCGGCCGGTACCCCACCACCGAGGAAGTGTTGTCCTCGCTGGGTATGGTCGTCAACAAGGGCAATCTCGGTGCGCTGCAGGACATTACCGACGAGGCGTACGCGGCGATCGCCAACCGGAGCGGGACCTTCACCGGGCTGATTCCCCGCTTGGCCGACCTGGCGGGATCGTTGGATCGCCAGACCGCCGACATCATCGCCGCCGCCGACGGGCTTAATCGCGTCGCGGGGACGCTGGCGGGCAGCGCCAGGAGCCTGGACGCCGCGCTCGCGTCGCTGCCGGGCGCGCTGAAGGTACTCAACGACAACCGCGAGCACATCGTCGACGCGTTCGGGGCGTTGGGCAGCCTGGCGACCGTGGCGGCACGGATTCTCGCCGCGACCAAGGACGATTTCGCCGCCGACTTCAAGGACCTGTACCCGGTGATCAAGACGTTCGGCGACCAGGCACAGGACTTGGTGGAGGCGCTGCCGTTCATCACCACGTTCCCGTTCTACGGTCCCTACATCAAGAACGCGGTGCGCGGCGACTTCCTCAACGTCTACGTCACCTTCGACCTCACCCTGCGCCGGCTCGGGGAAACCGTCTTCACCACCGGCGCCTTCGACCCGAACATGCCGCACATGGATGAGATCCTCAACCCGCCGGACTTCCTGATCGGCGAGATGGCCAACCTGTCGGGGCAGGCGGCGGACCCGTTCAAGATCCCGCCGCGCACGGCCGCCGGGCAGGAGGGATCACGCTAATGCTGGATCGTCTGGCTCGCATCCAACTGTCCATCTTCGCCCTTGTCACCGTGATCGCGGTCGGCGCGATCACGGTGTTCTACCTGCACCTGCCGACCGCGTTGGGCATCGGCTCCTACAACATCACCGCGGACTTCAAAGCCGGTGGCGGCATTTACAAAAACGCCAACGTCACCTACCGCGGTGTGACGGTGGGCCGGGTGCAGGCGGTGCACCTCAACGGTGACGGCGTCGACGCGGAGATGCGGCTCAACACCGGGACCCCGATCCCGGACAACGTGACCGCCACCGTCAAAAGCGTGTCCGCCATCGGCGAGCAGTACATCGATCTGGTTCCGCCGGCCGACGACCCGCCCGGCGACGACCCGCCGGCGGGCGCCGCGGTGAACTCCCGAGCCGTCGGCACGCTGCACAACGGGTCCCGGATCGGCCAGGACCGCACCGCGATCGGCCGGGACATCGCCGAGCTGCTGCATCAGGCCGAGACGCTGGTCGACAGTGTGTCCAACAGCCGGCTGAAAGACCTGCTGCGGGAAACGTTCAACGCGTTCAACGGGTCCGGACCCGAGCTGGCGCGGCTCATCGAATCGTCGCGGCTGCTCATCGACGAGGCCAACGCCGACTCCGGGCAAACCACCCAGCTGATCGACCAGGTCGGCCCGTTCCTGGATGCCCAGATCCGCAGCGGCGAGAACATCAAGTCGCTCGCGGACGCGCTGGCGCGGGTCACCACCGAAGTGGCGCACGCCGACCCGCAGCTCCGGTCGACGCTGCAGTTGACCCCCGGGGTCACCGATGAGGCCAACACCGCGTTCAGCGGGATCCGGCCGTCGTTTCCGATGCTGGCCGCCAACCTGGCCAACCTGGGCCGGGTCGGTGTCATCTACCACAAGTCCGTCGAGCAGGCGCTGGTGATCTTTCCCGCGCTAATGTCCGCGCTGCTCACCGTCGCGGGTGGGGCGCCGGTCGACGAAGGCGCCAAGCTGGACTTCAAGATCGACATGGGTGATCCGCCGCCGTGTTCGGTCGGCTTCATCCCGTTCCCCGATATCCGGACCCCCGCCGACGAAACGATCCGGGAACTCCCGTCGGACCTGTATTGCAAGACGGCGCAAAACGACCCCGCCGCGGTTCGCGGCGCGCGCAACTACCCGTGTATGGAGTTTCCGGGGAAACGCGCCCCGACCGTGCAGCTGTGCCGCGACCCGCGCGGCTTCGTCCCGATCGGGAGCAACCCGTGGCGCGGCCCGCCGATCCCGTACGGCAGCACCCCGGTGCAAGACCCGCGGATGACCGAGCCGATGAACAAGTTCCCCTACATTCCGCCGGAGGCCGACTACGACCCGGGCCCCCCGGTGGTGCAGCTGCCGCCGGGTGTGCCGGCGGGGCCGGGCCCGGCGCCCAACCCGCCGTTCCCGCTGCCCTATCCGCCCAACGAGCCTGGGCCACCGCCGCCGCCGGGGCCCTACTATGCCCCGCCGGACCAGAACATGCCGACCTCGCCGGGCGGCAACGGCGGCCTGCCGCCCTACGGACGCCAGGCCCCGCCGGAGCAGCCACCGCTGCCCGGGCCGCCGCCACCCGAGGCCAGCGGCGCGGCGTACACCACCTACGATCAGCGCACCGGAACGTTCGTGGACCCGGCGGGCGGCGCGGGGGTGTTCGGACCGGGCGCCCCCCAACAGCGGCCCGCGGAGAATTGGGTGGATCTGATGCTCGATCCCAGGCAGGCGTGATGTCGGGGGCAGCTGAGTCGACGCCGACCGCGGCGCGGCCCCGTCGGCGCGCGTCGCGGGCGGCCGGCCCGACCGGCAGTGCCGCGACGGTCACCACGACCGCCGCGCCGACCCGCGGCACCGGCACCGAACCGGCGGTGCGCCGCCCCGCCGGGCCCCCGCCGCGTCGGGCCGGCAACGGTCGGCTGGTCGGGGTGCTCGCGCTGGTGGCGGGGTTGGTCGTGCTGCTCGCGCTGGGGTCCCTGGTCGCGGTGTTGGCGGTTCAGCAGCGGCAGGGGGACGCCGCGGCGGCACGGAGCCAGCGGTTTGTCGATACCGCCTCGCAGACCATGGTCAACATGTTCACCTTCACCCAGCAGAATCTCGACGAGAGCGTGAAGCGGTTTGTCGACGGCACCAGTGGACCGCTGCATGACAAACTCAGCCAGGGCGACAACGTGGCCAACCTGGCCGCGTTTCTGCGCGCGACCGGCGCCGACTCCGAGGCCGTGGTCAATGGCGCGGCCCTCGAAGGGGTCGACGAGGTCAGGGATAACGCGTCGGTGCTGGTGGCCATTCGGGTCACCCCGAGCGACGCGGAAGGCAACAACCAGCCGTCGACCCCGTACCGGCTGCGGGTCATCGTGCACGAGGACAGCGACGAGCACATGAGCGTGTATGACCTGATGTACCCCAACGGGGGGAACTAGTGCGGTGGCTGGTTTCCGGGTTGGCCGGGTTCCTCGCGGCCGCCTTCGTCGCGCTGGCCGGGGCGGGTGGCTGGCTGTACTGGTACCGGGTGGAGCGGCACGGTGAGCAGACCACTCGCGACGAACTGGTGCCGCTGGCTAAAGATGAGATCCCCAAGGTGTTGGGCTACGACTATCAGACGGTGGAGACCAGCCTGACCGAGGCCTACCCGCTGTTGACCCCCGACTATCGGCGCATCTTCGAAGACCGCGCCACCAGCACCATCATCCCGCAGGCCCGCAGCGGACAGGTGATCAGCCAGGTCACCGTGGTGGGGGTGGGAGTCATGGCGGCGCAACGCATATCGGGTTCGGTGCTGGTGTATGTCAACCGCACGGTGAGCTCGAAGTCCAACGAGCCGCTGTATGAAGGCAGTCGGGTGCGGGTGGACTACGCGAAGGTCCGCGGCAAATGGTTGATCAACGACATCAGGCCGATCTGACGTCGAGGGACGGGAGGAGCGAGGTGAGGCGTGCTGTCATAGCGGCGGTGGTCGTCCTGGCGTCGCTGGGGTCGGCGATCCCGGCCCGGGCGGACGAGGTGATCGAAGGTGTCTACACCTACACCCAGGACGGGGTGGCGCCGCAAACCTGGACCATCACGCCGCTGTGTGTGCCCGTTGTCGGCGACGGCCGGGTCCCGCTGGAGCTGCCGGTGGGCTGCAAGTTGCAGGTGAACAGCACCGCGGCCAACACCGGATCGTTCCAGCTGGTCGGCGGGCGGTGGACATACTCGACCACGGCCCCGCACGGGTTTTCGTGCCCGGACGGCAGTACCGCCCCGACCACGGAAACCTATTCGTTCGATGATTCGCTCAACGGGACCTACAGCTCCGCCCACAACGAGGTGTGCGGCTCCCGGCCGGCCATCGCCCGGCACCCGTTCACCCTGACCTTTGTTGCACCGCTGCCCAACCCGGTCAGTCGCTACCCGCTGAACTGTCAGGATAATCCGCAGCATCTGTGCTCCTGAGCGCGTCCAAAAAGGAACGCGCCCAGCGGTCCACGTCGTGGGCCAGCACTTGGCGGCGCAGCGCGCGCATCCGGCGCCGGCCCTCCTCGGTGGTCTGGTTGATCGCCGCCTCGATGGCGTCCTTGACCCCCTCGGTGTCGTGCGGGTTGACCAGATAGGCCTGCCGCAGTTCGGCTGCGGCGCCGGTGAACTCGGAAAGCACCAACGCGCCGCCGAGGTCGCTGCGGCAGGCGACGTACTCCTTGGCCACCAGGTTCATTCCGTCGCGCAGCGGGGTGACCAGCATGACGTCGGCGGCCACGAAGAACGCGATGAGCTCGTCGCGGGGAATCGGCCGGTGCAGGTAGTCCACCACCGGATGGCCGACCTCACCGTATTCGCCGTTGATGTGACCGACCTGGCGTTCAATGTCGTTGCGCAGCAACTGGTAGCTTTCCACCCGCTCGCGGCTGGGGGTGGCCAGCTGGATGAACACGGTGTCCTCGCGTTTGACCCGGCCCGCGGCGAGCAGCTCGGCGAACGCTTTCAGCCGCACGTCGATGCCCTTGGTGTAGTCCAACCGGTCCACGCCGAGCAGGATGGTGCGCGGGTCGCCGAGTTCGGCGCGGATCTCCTTGGCGCGTCGCCGAATGCCGCGACCGCGGGCCTTGCGGTCCAGGTCGCCGGAGTCGATGGAGATCGGGAAGGCGCCCACCCGCACGGTGCGCTGGCCCAGGTCCACCTCGCCGAACCGGGACCGCACCCCGACCAGCCCGCGGGAGGTGTTCGCGCCGACCAGCCGCCGGGACAGGTACAGGAAATTCTGCGCCCCGCCGGCCAGGTGGAACCCGACCAGGTCGGCGCCGAGCAGGCCCTCGATGATCTCGGTGCGCCACGGCAGCTGCATAAACAGCTCCACCGGCGGGAACGGGATATGCAGGAAGAAGCCGATGGTCAGGTCGGGCCGCAGCTCGCGCAGCATCGCCGGCACCAGCTGCAGCTGGTAGTCCTGCACCCACACCGTCGCGCCGGTCGCGGCGGCGCGTGAGGTGGCCGCGGCGAACCGGCGGTTGACGTCGACGTAGCGGTCCCACCATTCGCGGTGGTAGATCGGTTTGACGATGACGTCGTGGTACAGCGGCCACAGGGTGGCGTTGGAGAAGCCTTCGTAGTATTCGGCGACGTCGTCGGCGGACAGCCGCACCGGATGAAGGTGTAGCTCCTCGTCGACGAGGGGTTCTTCGTCGCCGTCGACGATGCCCGGCCAGCCGATCCAGGCGCCGCGGCGGCGGCGCAGCAGCGGCTCTAACGCGGTGACCAGACCGCCCGGGCTGCGCTTGAAGGTGGTGGTGCCGTCGGGCAGCCGCTCCATGTCGATGGGCAGCCGGTTGGCGACCACGACGAAGTCGGAATCCCCGGGCGGGGCCATTTACGTCTCGCTTTTGGACGGCCCAATACCGAGCATGGACAGAAACACCCGGCACTCGTCGGCGTCGGTGGCGTATGCGGCGACCACCCGCCTGGCCTGGTTTGCCGTACTGTCGGCCAGCGGTTCCACGTCGCCGATTTCGGCGGGGTCAGATTTAGCAGGCATGACCTCACTGTATGCGAAACGCGGCGGGGGCGACGAGTTGCGCGGCACCGGGGTGGGTGCGGCATTACACGCTGCCCGTAATGTGCAAACATCAGAGGCGATCGATCACGAGCGAGGTGGGCACCCATGGCAACAGCGGAACAGGCCGGCAGCAGCACGGCTGACCTGGTGACATACGAAACCCTCGACGACGGCCGGATCGCCCGGATCTGGTTGAACCGACCCGACGCGCACAACGCGCAGAACCGCACCTTGCTGGTCCAGCTCGACGAGGCGTTTTGCCGCGCCGAGGCCGACGACGACGTGCGGGTGGTGATCCTGGCGGCCCGCGGCAAGAACTTCTCCGCCGGCCACGACCTGGGCTCCGAGGAGGCGTTGCTGGAGCGCCAGCCCGGCCCGGCGCAGCACCCGACGTTCCGGTCGCACGGCGCCACCCGGGACGGCGTCGCGGAGAAGACCTATCTGCAGGAGTGGCACTTCTACTTCGAGAACACCCGCCGGTGGCGCGACCTGCGCAAGATCACCATCGCCTCGGTGCAGGGCAACGCGATCTCGGCGGGGCTGATGCTGATCTGGGCCTGCGACCTGATCGTGGCCGCCGACAACGCCAAGTTCTCCGATGTGGTTGGGGTGCGGATGGGGATGCCGGGCGTCGAATACTATGCACATCCTTGGGAATTCGGGCCGCGCAAGGCCAAAGAGCTGCTGTTGACCGGGGATTACCTCGACGCCGAGGAGGCCTACCGGCTGGGCATGGTGTCCAAGGTCTTTCCCCGCGACGAACTGGAGGACAAGACCCTGGCGTTCGCGCGGCGCATCGCCGAGCGGCCCACCATGGCGGCGCTGCTGATCAAGGACTCGGTCAACGCCGCCGCCGACGCGATGGGGTTCACCGAGGCGCTGCGGCACGGATTCCACATCCACGAACTCGGGCATGCGCACTGGGCGGCCCACAACGAGAACCGATTCCCGGTCGGCTTGCCGCCCGACGTCGAGGACTGGCGGACCGCCAAACCCGCCCAGCCGGCCCGGCCCGACACGCCGTAAGGGGTTAGCGTGGAGCTTTCGTTCGAGGACCGGACCTACCTGGTCACCGGCGGCGGCAGCGGCATCGGCAAGGCGGTCGCGGCCGCGCTGGTGGAAGCCGGCGCCAACGTGATGATCGTCGGCCGCAACGCCGAGAAACTGCTGGCCGCCGCCCGCGAGATCGAAGCCCTCGACGGCGGGGCGATCCGCTATCTGCGCGCCGACGTCACCGACGAGGACGAGGCCGCGGCGGCCGTCGACGCGGTCACCGCCTGGCATGACCGGCTGCACGGGGTGGTGCACTGCGCGGGCGGCTCGGAGACCATCGGGCCGATCACCCAAATCGACTCCAACGCCTGGCGGCGCACCGTCGACCTCAACATCAACGGCACCATGTACGTGCTCAAGCACGCCGGTTGCGAACTGGTCCGCGGTGGCGGCGGCTCGTTCGTCGGGATCTCGTCGATCGCGGCGAGCAACACCCACCGCTGGTTCGGTGCCTACGGGGTGACCAAGTCCGCAGTCGACCACATGATGCGGCTGGCCGCCGACGAGCTGGGCGCTTCATGGGTGCGGGTCAACAGCATTCGCCCGGGCCTGACCCGCACCGACCTGGTGGCGCCGATCATGGAATCGCCGGAGCTCAGCGAGGACTACCGGGTCTGCACCCCGCTGCCGCGGATCGGTGAGGTCGACGACATCGCCAACCTGGCGCTGTTTTTGCTCAGCGATGCGTCCAGCTGGATCACCGGGCAGGTCATCAACGTCGACGGCGGCCAGATGCTGCGCCGCGGCCCGGACTTTTCCGCGATGCTGGAGCCGGTGTTCGGGGCCGACGGGTTACGCGGGGTGGTGCGCGGCTAGCCCGGCATCCCGGGCGGCCAGGGTGGCGAGGGCCGACCAGTCCAGCTGCCCGCCGCCGTTGGCCAGCAGCGTCAGGAAGCGGTCGCGCAGCAGGCTGCCCAGCGGCAGCGGCACCCGCAATTCCTCGGCGGCCTCCAGCGCCAACCGGACATCCTTGAGGCCCAGCGTCGCCGCGAACCCGGCCGGCTGGAATTGTTGGCGGGCGATCAGCCCGCCGTAGGTGTGGTAGGCGGGCGCGTCGAACAGCGTCGCGGTGAGGATGTCGACGTAGGCCAGCCGGTCCACCCCCGCCTTGTCGACCAACGCGATGGCCTCGCCGAGCGACTCGATGACGGTGGCGAGCAGGAAGTTGCCGGACAGCTTCACCAGGTTGGCGGCGTGTGGCTGCTCGGACACCACGAAGGTGCGCTGACCGATCGCGTCGAACAGCGCGGTCAACGGCTCCAGCACCGCCGGTGCGCCCGCGGCGACCACGAAAAGCTGTGCGGCGGCGGCGGCCTCGGGCCGGCCGAACACCGGCGCCGCCACGTAGTGCTGCCCGGCGTCGGCGTGCGCGGCGGTCAGCCGTTGGGCCAGATCCACGCTGATGGTGCTGCAGGAGATGTGGGTGGCGCCCGGCGGCAGCGACGCCAGGACGCCGTGCCCGCCGAACGTGACCTGCTCGACGGCGTCGTCGTTGGCCAGCATCGTCAGCACCGCGTCGCCCCGGCAGGCCTCCGCGACGGTGTCGACCACCCGGGCGCCTTGGTCCGCCACCGGCTCGGCTTTAGCGCGGGACCGGTTGTAGGCGGTGACGCGGTGACCGGCGCGCAGCAGGTTGGTGGCCATGGGCGCCCCCATATTGCCCAGGCCGATAAATCCGATGTCCATATCTCCACCATGCCGTGTTTCGCTCAGTGAGATGACGGTCTTGCGGTCATGAGACCAGTTGCGAGGCTACGTTTAATAACACCGAAGCGGAGGACACCATGGCTCAATGGGACACGATCGATCGCTACGTCGTCATCTCGACCGACACCCACGCCGGGGCCGATCTGTATGACTACAAGCCGTATCTACCGGCGGCACTGCACGACGAGTTCGACGCCTGGGCCCAGGCCTACACCAGCCCGTTCGATGACCTGATCGTCGCCACCGCCGCCCGCAACTGGGACCACCAGCTGCGGATCGCGGACATGGACGCCGACGGGGTGGCCGGCGAGGTGCTGCTGCCCAACACCGTTCCGCCGTTCTTCCCGACCACCCCCAACATCACCATCAGCCTGCCTCGCACCCGCGACGAGTTCGAACAGCGGTGGGCGGGTGTGCAGGCCCACAACCGATGGCAGGTCGACTTCTGTGCGCTGGCCCCAACCCGGCGCCGCGGGCTGATCCAGGTCTTTCCCAACGACGTCGAGCGGGCGTGCGACGAGATCCGCTGGGGTGCCGAACAGGCCTGCTTCGGGGGCGTGCTCATCCCGCCGGTGTCGCCGGGCGACCCGCACGTCGCGCCGCTGTTCCACACCCGCTACGAACCGATCTGGGCGCTGTGCGCGGAGCTGGACCTGACCGTGGTGCAGCACGCCGGCGCCGGCAGCCCGGAGATGCCGATGGACCAGCCGGCCTCCAACGCGGTGTTGGTCACCGAGATGGCGCTGTGGGCGCAGCGCACCCTGGGGCACCTGATCCTGGCCGGCGTGTTCGAGCGTCATCCGACGCTGCGGTTCGTGCCGACCGAGCAGGGCACGCTGTGGGTGCCACAGCAGCTGGCCGTCCTCGACGCCATGGTGCCCACCATGAAGTCCGAGGCGCACAACCGCACCTACGGCATGTTCGGCGGGTCGTCGGTCGACGCGCTGACCCTGAGCCCGAGCGAATACGCCCAACGGAACTGCTACCTGGCCAGCGAACTGGCGCCCTACGACGCGACGATGATCGATTTCCTGGGGGCCGACCACATCATGTGGGGCAGCGACTATCCGCACGAGGAGGGCTTCGCGCCCCAGTCCAAGCTGGCCATCCGCTGGGCCCTGCACGACCGGTCGGAAGACGAGTGCCGCAAGATCCTGGGCGGCAACGCGGGTCGGCTGTACCGGTTCGACCTCGAGGCGTTGGCGCCGGTCGCCGCCAAGATCGGGCCGAGTGTCGCCGAGGTGCACACGCCGTTGGGGGACACCGGTTATCGCGCCCCCGGCGCGTTCGGCTACCGGCCGTTCGAAGGCGGGCTGGCGCTCAAACGGTTGGCGCCGGCGCGCGGGTGACCGTCCGCTCGGGCCGAGTGGGAATCTGACGACGGCCCAGCGGCGTGTCGCGTCGCCAGATTCCCAGTCGCGCCGCGTACGCCCCACCAACGTTTTAGATCAACGCCCGCAGCGGGCCCTCGGGCGGATCGATACCCAGCGAGCTCAGCGCCGACGCGTGGTAGATGGTGCCGGGCACGTGAATCGCGTGCAGGTGGCCGACGTGCACGTCGCGCCAATACCGTTGCAACGGTTTGTCCATACGGGCCGCGTTGCCGCCCGAGCGGGCGAAGATCTCGTCGACCGCCGACACCGCGCGCCACACAGCGCGCACCTGGGTGCGGCGACCGGCCGCGCGGTCCGCGAACGACACCTCCTTGCCCGCCGCCACGATGTCGTAAATGCGGTCCACGTTGGCCAGCAGCTCTTGGCGGGCGGCGTTGATGTCGGCGGCCGCCTCGCCGACGGCGTACATGACGTAGGGGTCGTCCTTGATCGCGGTCCCGGTGGCGCCGACGCGTTCCCGCTGGTAGTCCAGGTGGGCGGCCAGCGCGCCCTCGGCGATCCCGACGGTCGCCGCGGAGATGCCCAGCGGGAACATCGTCGACCACGGCATCAGGTACAGCGGCTTGGTCATCCCGGCTTCCCGCTGGGCGGTGCCGTCCATCACCTTGGTCGCGTCCATCGTCCGGTAGGTCGGGACGAACGCGTCGCGGACGATGACATCCTTGGAGCCGGTTCCCCGGAGCCCCACCACATCCCACGAGTCGTCGACGATCTCGTAATCCTTGCGCGGCAAGATCATGTGCAGCATCTGCGGCGGCATCACCGGTGCGCCCTGCGCGTCACCGAGCATCGCGCCGAGAATGATCCAGTTGCAGTGGTCGGTGCCGGAGCTGAACTGCCAGCGCCCGTTGAACAGGTAGCCGCCGTCGACGGGCTTGGCCACTCCTTGCGGCGCGTACGGCGACGCCATCCAGGTGTCGATGTCCTCGGCCCACACTTCCTCGCCGACCCGCGGGTCGGCGTAGGCGAGTTGGTAGGGGTGCACGCCGACCACACCGGTGACCCAGCCCGCCGACGGGTCCAGCGCCGCGGTGGCCATCACGGTCTCGGCCCACTCGCGCGGATGCGCCTCGTACCCGCCGTGCCGGGCCGACTGCAACAGCCGAATCGAGCCCGCGCTCTTCATCGCCTTCACCGTTCGATCGGTCAGCCGGCCGATCTTCTCGGCTTCGCCGGCCTGCTCGCGCAGTTGGTCGGCGATGTCCATCAGCCGGTCGATTACCCGCTCGGTCATACTGTCGTCCTTACGTCATGGGCCGCAGAGTGATGGTGTCCTGCTAGTCATGGTGAGGGTTTCGGCGATCCCGGTGAGTGGAACCAAAAAATCCGGAGGAGGACGTTTCGTGGGCGTGTATGCGGTGACCGGGTCGGCGTCGGGCATGGGCCGCGCCGCCGCGGAGAAGTTGCGGGCCGCCGGCCACACCGTGATCGGGGTCGACCTGCGCGACGCCGACGTCGTCGCGGATCTGTCCACCCCGGCGGGCCGCGCCACCGCGGCCGAGCAGGTGCTGGCCGCGGCGGACGGCCGACTGGACGGCGCGGTGCTGGCGGCCGGCCTGGGGCCCACCCCGGGCGCCGACCGTCCCCGGCTGATCTTCCAGGTGAACTACCGCGGCGTGGTGGACCTGCTGACCGCGTGGCGCCCGGCGCTGGCCGCCGCGGGCGCCGCCAAAGTCGTTGTCATCGCCAGCAACTCCACCACCACGGTGCCCGCGGTGCCGCGCCGGACGGTGCGCGCCCTGCTCGCCGGCGATGTCGAGAAGGCGGTGCGGTCGCTGCGCCTGTTCGGCCCGGGTGCCCCGTCGCTGGCCTATGCGGGTTCGAAAATCGCGGTAGCCCGATGGGTGCGCCGACACGCGGTGACCCCGGAGTGGGCCGGTGCGGGGATTCGCCTCAACGCGCTTGCGCCGGGCGCGATCATGACGCCGCTGCTGGAGAAGCAACTGGCGACACCGCGGGAGGCCAAGGCGATCCGCGCCTTCCCGGTGCCGGTCGGCGGCTTCGGCGACCCCGACCAGCTGGCTGACTGGATGCTGTTCATGCTGTCGGAGGCCGCCGACTTCCTATGTGGCAGCGTCGTCTTCGTCGACGGCGGCTCCGACGCCTACTTCCGTGCCGACGATTGGCCCAAGGCGGTCCCGGCGCGGCGGCTGGCCGGCTACCTGCTGCGGATGCGGGCGTTCTCCAGGACATCGAAGCCCTTGTAGCCGGCGGCGGCGACGTCGGCGATGATCTGGCCGTAGACCCCGAAGCCGCCGACGAACGGCATGAACACCCGCGGCTTACCGGCGATATTGGCGCCCAGATACCACGAATTCGCCTGCGGCATCAGGGTGTCCGCGGCACGGCGGGTGCATTCAGCGCCCCAGTCCGCGGCGGCGTCGGCCCGCGCCTCCAGCCCGGCGGCGCCGTGGGCGGCCAGGTAGCCGATCGCGTCGGCCACCCAGTCCACGTGCAGCTCGGAGTGCAGCACCATGTTGGCCAGCACCGACGGGCTGCCCGGCCCGGTCAGGTTGAACAGGTTCGGGAACCCCGGCACGCCCAGCCCGAGGTAGGTCAGCGGGCCGTGCGCCCAGGCGTCGTTGAGTGTGGTTCCGCCGCGGCCGACGATGTTGATCTTGGCGACCGAGCCGGTCATCGCGTCAAACCCGGTGGCCAACACCAGCGCATCCAGCCGGTAGTGGCTATCGGTGGTGTGCAGCCCGGTGGCGTCGATGCGCTGGATCGGGGTGGCGCGCAGGTTCACCAACTGCACGTGGTCGCGGTTGAACGTCTGGTAGTAGTTGTCGTCGGTGCAGATCCGTTTGGCGCCGATCGGGTGATCGCGGGGGATCAGCGCCTCGGCGACGGCCGGGTCGTCGATGATCGCGCGCACCTTGTCCTCCCAGAACCGCCGGGCGGTGTCGTTGGCCGCCACCGACAGCATCTGGTCGGGGAACGTCTTGGAAAACAGCACCCCGCCCAGCTGCCAGCGGGCCTCGTAGGCCGCCTGGCGCTCCGCGTCGCTGACCTCCAGCGCGGACTTGGGGTGCGGTTGGTGCGGGGACCCGCCGCCGCTGGCCATCGATAACCGGCGGCGTTCGGGGTAGCCGGTCTTGTGGGCGCGGCGGGTGGCGTCGTCGAGTGGCACATTGCCGGCCGGCACGCTGTAGTTGGCGGTGCGCTGGAACACGTGCAGCCGCGCGGCCTGCGCCGCAATACACGGGATCGCTTGAATGCCGGAGGATCCGGTGCCGATCACCCCGACGTGTTTGCCGGTGAAATCCACGCCGTCGTGCGGCCAGGCGGCGGTGTGGTACACCTCGCCGGCGAACGAGCCCAGCCCGTCGATCGCCGGGATGTTGGCGTTCGACAGCGGGCCGACGGCCAGCACGCAGAACCGGGCCGACACCACATCGCCGGCATCGGTGCGCACCGTCCAGCGCAGCGCGGCCTCGTCGAGCACCAGCTCGGTCACCCGGGTGCCGAAGCTGATGCCGCGGCGCAGATCGAACCGGTCGGCGACGTGGTTGAGGTAGCGCAGGATCTCCGGTTGGGTGGCGTACTTCTCGCTCCAGTCCCAGTCCTGCTGCAGCTGGTTGTCGAACGAATAGGAGTAGTCGACGCTTTCCACGTCGCAGCGCGCCCCGGGGTAGCGGTTCCAGTACCACACGCCGCCGACCCCGTCGGCCGCCTCGAACACCCGCACGCTCAGCCCGTCGCGGCGCAGCCGGTGCAGGGCGTACAGGCCGGCGAAACCCGCGCCGACTACCACGACATCGACGGTCGTCCTCATGCCCGGCGACGTTACGGGTGACACCGGGCCCCGACAGCGGTTGTCTCGCTCAGTGGGAACTGACACCCGGACACCGGTCGATGTGTTTGGGTGCTGGCATGACTACAGCTCAGCTCAACGGCAAAGTCGTTCTCGTCACCGGTGGTTCCCGCGGCCTGGGGGCGGCGTTCGCGCGCCGCATCGTCGCCGGCGGCGGGCAGGTGGTGATCGCCGACCTGCTCGACGAGGAGGGGCAGCGACTCGCGAACGAACTCGGCGGGCCCGCCCGGTATACCCACCTCGACGTCACCGACCCCGCCGGGTGGGCGACTGCCGTGCAGGTCACGCTCGCCGAGTTCGGCACCCTGACCGGCCTGGTGAACAACGCCGGGGTGGCGACCGGCCAGTTCGTCGAGCACGAACCCGTCGAGCACTTCCGCAGCGTGCTGGAGATCAACCTGGTCGGGGTGTTCAGCGGCATCCAGGCGGTGATCGCGCCGATGCGGGCGGCCGGCGGCGGCTCGATCGTCAACATCTCCTCGGCGGCCGGGCTGTTCGGGCTGGCGCTGACCGCCGGGTACGGCGCCTCGAAGTGGGGGGTGCGGGGCCTGACGAAGATCGCGGCGGTGGAACTGGCCACCGACCACATCCGGGTCAACTCGGTGCATCCCGGGATGACCTACACCCCGATGACCGAGCAGGTCGGCATCCAGCCCGGGGAGGGCAACTATCCGAACACCCCGATGGGCCGGGTCGGCGCGCCCGAGGAGATCGCCGGGGCGGTCGGCTTCTTGCTCTCCGACGACGCGGCCTACATCACCGGCGCCGAAATCGCCGTCGACGGCGGCTGGACGGCCGGACCGACCGTGAAATACGTTATGGGACAGTGAGCTTGTCTGCCGCCGAGTGTGGTCTTGGGTCACGCTACCCATGCTCGGTGCGTGACATAAGTCCACATTCGGCGCTAGACGAAGGACCGAGATGAATCGACTGGATCGCCGCCGGATCCTGGTGACCGGCGCCGCGTCGGGCATTGGGCAGGCCACCGCGCTGCGGCTGCTGGAGGAGGGCGCCGCGGTGGTCGCCGCCGACGTCGCGGCGCAGGGCCTGGCGACCACCCGGGCGCACGCCGACTCCGCCGACCGGCTGACCACGCTGGAGCTCGACATCGCCGACGAGGGCTCGGTGATCGACGGCGTCGCCGCGGCCATCCAAACGCTGGGCGGGCTGGATGCGGTGGTCAACGCGGCCGGCGTCCTGCGCGCGGCCCACACCCACGACATGAGCCTGCAGTTGTGGAACCAGATCATCGGCATCAACCTGACCGGCACCTTCCTGGTAGTGCGGGAGGCGCTGCCGGCGCTGCTGGCCAACGACACCAGCGTGATCGTCAACTTCAGCTCGACCTCGGCGACGTTCGCCCACCCCTACATGGCGGCCTACGCCGCCAGCAAGGGCGGCATCCAGTCCTTCACCCACGCGCTGGCGCTGGAGTACGGGAAACAAGGGGTGCGGGCGGTGTGCGTGGCGCCGGGCAGCATCAAATCCGGCATCACCGACGCCACCGGCGGCTACCTGCCGCCGGACTCCGACTGGTCGCTGTTGGCCAAGCTGTCGCCGATTCTGCCCACCACCCTGGAATCCAGCGGCGCCCCGATGGGCGACCCGGCGGCGGTGGCCGGGGTGGTCGCGATGCTGGTGTCCGACGACGGGGCATTTATCACCGGCACCGAAATCCGCATCGACGGCGGCACCCACGCCTAAGCGTTGACTCTGCGGCTAGGGCGCGGCCATCTCGCACAAACCCGCCCTCAGCGCAGAGTCAACGGTGTCCAGGCCGCCGTCCAGCGCGGCGAAGAAGGATTTTGTGACGGTGTCGAGCAGCGCCACGCGCGCGGCCCGGATCTCGGCGGCCGCGCCGTCGTGCGGGTGGCGTGCCAGCGCGCCTTCGGCCATGCCGATCACGGCCGCGCCGACCCCGAGCGGATAGATGATGCGAAACGGCATGCGGTAGATCGGGTTCCGCAGCCCGGCCGCGGCGGCGCCGCTGACGAGGGCGTGGTAGTCCAGCACCCGGTACCCGGGCACGGCGGCGCCCGCGACGACGACGTGCGACTCGGCGACGATCCGCAGTTCCGCGCGCGGCACCAACACGTGTACTCGCCGGGGTCCGCCGTCGAGCCGGGCGCCCAGCAGCACCCAGTCGCCGTGGTCGATGCCCAACCCGGCCGGCCAGCACCCGGTGAGCCGGTAGCCGTCGGCGGCCGGGGTCAGCGTCCCCGCCGGCTCCAACACCGAGGTCACCCAGGTGTCGGCGTCGGCCTCCCACACTTCGTCGCGCCCCCGCCGCGGTGCCATCGCCAACTGCCAGCCGGCCACGCCCACCATGCCGGCGACCCACCCGGCTGGGCCGTGCAGGGCGGCGAGCGTCATCACCGCCTCCGCGAAATCGCCCGGATGTGTTGCGAAGCCGCCATAATCCTCCGGTTGCAGCATGCGGGCCACCCCGGTGCCGCGCAGCACCGCCACCGCCGCGGCGTCCAGCCGATCGGACGACCGCAGCCGCGCGGCGCAGCCTTCGATCGCGGCGAACACCTGTGGGGTCATGCCCCTCATCGTCAACGACCCGGTTGCGGGGTTGCCCTCTGATCTCGCTGAGTGGGATTGTTTGGTTCGAACGTGAGGAGGCCGGCGATGGCGACTGCCGACACCACCTCGATGGTGGCCCGGGTCGCGCTGATCATGAACCTGTTCGACGACCCCGGTAAACGGCTGCGCCTCGATCAGGTGGTGTCCCGCACCGGGCTGCCTCGGTCGTCGGTGCACCGCATCCTCAAACAGCTGTATGCGGTTGGGCTGCTGCAGCATCGGCCCGACGGCTACTGCATCGCCGCCTCCCCGCTGCCGGTGGGCCGGATGATGGACCACGCCGAGCTGCGCGGGGCGGCGTCGGCGACGCTGACCCGGCTGCACGCCGACACCGGGCTGGTGGTCCACCTCGGGGTGCTGCTCGGCGGTGACGTCGTCTACCTCGACAAGGTCGCCGGGGACAGCGGTGCGCTGGTGCCGACCCGGGTCGCCGGGCGCACCCCGGCGCACGCCAGTGCGTTGGGCAAAGCCATGCTGGCGCAGCTGCACGCCGAAGAGGTGGACGCGGTGGTGGCCCACCCGCTGCGCAAACGGACCCGGGCCACCATCGCCGACCTGCCGACGCTGCATCAGGAGTTGGCCCGGATCCGGTCCCGGCACGGGTTGGCCTACGACACCGAGGAATTGGCGGTCGGCCTGTGCAGTGTTGCGGCGCCGATCCGCACCGGCGACGGGGAGATCGCCGGCCTGTCGCTGACCGGTGCGGTGCCGATGCCCCGGCTGCAGCGCACCGCCCCGTTCGTGATGCGGGCCGCCGGCCGCATCTCCCAGCAGCTCGGCCGCGTCGACACCGACACCACCGCGCAAGCCGCCGCCGACACCGACAGCATGCTGTCCCGGGTGCTGCGCACCCTGTCCTCCGACGCCTGGGTGTGACCGCTCACAAGATGAACTCGTCGACCGGCAACCCGAACGCGAACTCGCCGACCACCGCCAGCACCCGGTCGACGTCGTTGGCGACATGCATGCGCGCGGTCTGCACATCCCGCCACACCCGTTCGGCCCGGCCGTCGTCGTCGGATTGTCCGATGAACAGCCGCACCGCGTTCATGGCCCGCTCGAAGGACAGCACCTGATCGCGTCGGGCCCGCAGCATCAACGCCGCGTCCGGGCTGGCGTCGGCGCGCGCGCAGTCCATGAGTTCGGTTAGGTTGCGGCGCATTTGGAGCACCGACAGGGTCAGGTCGGCGCCGGCCAGCGCGACCGGGCTCAACGGCGGGCAGGCCGTGGTGGCGCGCCCGGCGAGCAGCCCGAGCGCGGCGCCGAGCACCGGGGTGGTCCCGGCGTGGGTGTATAGCGTGGGCTGCGGAAGCCGGTACAGCGCGGCCAGCTCGCCGCGTTGCTCCGCGCTGACCCAGCCGAAGGTGCGGTAGCGGGGCACGGTGGCCCCGGACACCACGACCTCGTCGGCGCCGATTCCCCGCAACCCCACCGCGTTCCAGACCGGTTCGACGACGTAATCGGTGCGGGGCACCACCGCCACGGTGAAGTCTTCGGCGGCGCCGTCGGCGCCGACGACCAGCGCGCCGGCGATCAACCACGACGCGTGCCGCACCCCGGCGCAGCGGCTCCACCGCCCCGTCAGCCGGAAGCCGTCGCCGACCGGCTCCAGCCGGCCGGTGGGCCCGTAGGACGCGCACAGCAACGCCCCCGGGTCGGTTGCCCACACGTCCTGCTGCGCCCGGTGATCGAAAAGCGCCAGATGCCACGCGGTTACCGCGAACATGCCGGCCAGCCAGCCGGTCGAGGTGCACGCCGCGGCGATGTCCCGGACCACGGCCAGGTAGTCGTCCGGTTCGGCCTGCCCGCCGCCGAACGCGGTCGGCTGCAGCATCGCGAACACCCCGGCATCGGCCAGGCCCGCGATGACGGCGGGGTCGACGGCCCCGTACCGGTCGACGTCGGCGGCGGCCGCGGCGATGGCGGGCAGCAGCGGGCGCACCGCCTCCAGCACGTCGTTCATCGCATCGCCTCCGCGTCGTGGATACCATTCGGTGTGGCCGCGCACCAGACCCCGGATTGGCGGCTGCTGCAGCCGGCCCGGTACGGCGGTCCGGGCATGCCCCCTGATCAGCTCGTTGCCGCGGTTCGGGCGCTGGCGG
>NZ_MLQM01000106.1:0-18754 GCF_001854525.1 Mycobacterium talmoniae | reverse complement strand
GTCTCCGCCCCCCCGGTACAGGGCCAGGTCGCCGTCGCGGTAGGCCACCGGCGCCCGGTCCAAAGTCTTTGCGGCCGCGCCGATCTCACCGCCCGATTCGACGACCACCCAGCCCACCCCGGCGTGGCTCAGCGCGGCGGGGTCGGCCCCGGCGAGCAACAGCCGCTGCACTTCCCGGGCCCGCGCCCCCTCGCCGGGAACGGTGTGCCCGGCGACGTTCAGATCTCCGGTGGCCCACACGTTGGCGCGCACCCACCGCGGTAGCGGATCGAGCACCGGCGCCGGGCCGGCCCAGGAGAAGCGGCGCATGCTGTCGGCCGGGAGCACCGCCACCGGCCGCGGGTCGGCGTTGATGCGGGCCGCCACCGCCGCCCAGCCGCCCGGATAGTGCACCGGTACAACCTTTCCCCAAGCCCCCCAAGCCAAATCGGGTAAGACGGCCAGCAAGGCCACGCAGCAGGCCACCGCGGTGACCGCGGGCGCAAGCCAGCGCCGCGCGGTCAGCACCGCGCCCGCGGCGGCCAGCGCATAGCCGGGCATCGCCAACGCCACCCATTTCTGCCCGTCGCGCAGCACACCGAGACCGGGCACCGCTTCGATCAGCGCCCGCAGGCCCGCCAGGCCCGGCCCGGTGGCCAGCGTGGCGGGCACCAGCACCGCGACCGCCGCCAGCACCAGCAGTGGCAGCGCCGGGCGGCGGCGCAGCACCGCCGGCAGCCCGGCGGCCAGCACGCCCAACATCACCACGGTCGCCGCGACCGCGAACAACGTGGTCCGCGAGCCGGGTGCCGCCTCGGCGTTCCAGATCCCGCCCAGGCTGGCCAGGCTGCCCAGCGTGCCCAGGCCCGGCTCGGCGCGGGCCGCGAACGCGTCCACCCCCGGTGCCCCGTCGGGCGCACAGCACGCCGCCCCCAGCGACCAGCCCAGCAACCAGGGCAGCGCCGCCGCCGCGGCGGCGCCCAGTGTCACCGCGGCGCACTGCCACCGCGGCCGGCCCCCGCCCGCCGGCACCAGGCAGACCACGGTCACCGCCGCGGCCAGCAGCAGCCCGGTCGGGGTCAGCCCGGCCAACGCCATCCAAAACGCCAGCGCGAAAAACCCCGGCCAGGCCCGCGAGCGTGCACAAATGTCCGGGTTTTCCGGCGGTTGGGCGTACATTTGCGCACCCTCGCCGGCGGCCTCGGTCCCGGCCGACCGTAATGCCAGCGTCGTCGCGGCCACCCACGGCAGGCAGCCGTAGCCCACCAGCAGGCTCCAATGCCCCTGTAGCAGCCGTTCGGCGACATACGGATTCCAGATCGCCACGGTGATCGCCACGAACTGGCCGGGCCGCCCGGCCGCCGGCAGCACGGTCGCCACCAGCCGCGCCGCCCCGCAGCCGGCCAGCCACAGGCCCCCCAGCAGCAGCGCCTTGACCACGACGCCGCCGTCGACCAGGTGCGACGCCGCCGCGACGGCGAAATCCTGGGGGGTCGCCCGCGGCGCCGACTCAGCCAACCCGAGGGCGGCGTCGGACAGGTAGGACCGCGGCGTGGACACCGCGTCGCGCAGCAGCAGATATCCCGGACCCAGCAGCGGCGCCACCACCAGCAGCGCCAGCGTCAGCGCGTATCCCGGACCGGCCCACCGGAGCATCCAGCGACGTGCCGTCCTACGGACGATCGGGTGGACCTTGGTCGGCCGGTCCGTCCTCCGGCGGGCCCTCATCGCGCGGCCGTCCCTCCGGGTGCAGCAACGGATGCTGGGCGGGAAGTTTCTCGGTCTCGGCTTCCGCCCCGGACACCGGTTCGCCCGGTGCCGTCGTGCGGCCGAAGCTGCTGAAGAAGCTCTCGAAAAAGCCGTGCTCGGCGGTGTCCAGGCCGGGGTCGATCAGCGCCGCCTCGGTCCGCATGCCGAACCACCCGAGCAGCACGCCGCCGATCAACGCGATCAACCCGGCCGCGGTGAAGCTGATCGGCAGCACCCGCGACCACAACGCCACCCGATCGCGCTCATCGCGGGCCGAGTTGACCTGCGCTTCGACCGTCTCCTCGGTGGAGGTGACCTTGTAGTCGGCCACCGTCAGCTCGGGCTTCAGCGGGTCACGAGCGTAGTAGTGGTTGGCGTGTTCCTCGGCCTTGACGATGGTGCCGGACACCGGGTCCACCCAGAAGGTCCGCTGCGCGGCGTAGTACCGCGTCATGGTGATCTTCTCGTCCGGGTCGTCGGTCTCCAGGTTCCACATCGACGCCGGCGCGGTGACCTCGCCGTCCTCGTCCTTGGGGTACAGCGACGGGTACTTCACCGGCTCGTCCAGCTTGCCGTCGGCGTCATAGCCGACGTTCTGGGTGAACCGGAACGTGGTCAGCCCGTTGACGTCGTCTTCGCCCTGGTAGTTGGCCTCGAACGCCTTCTGCGCGATCGGGTCGAAGTACTGATAGGACACCTTTTTGGTGTGGAACGGGAAGCGGTAGGACAACCCTTCGTGCGGCAGCGCGATCGGGGTGGGCGGGTTGTCGTCCTCGATCGTGCGGGGCTTCTGGATGGCGCCGCCGGGATGGGTGTCATCGGAGACCGCCATCGCCGTGCTGCGGTTCAGGGTGACGGTGTCGACGATCGCCAGCAGCAGACCGGCGTCCTTTTGCCGGTCGGTGCGGCGCACCGAGGTGCCGACCTGCAGGGTGACCACCCCGGCGTTGGCGGGTGACTCCACGCTGACCTGCTGCTGGGACACCAGCGGCACATCCTTGTCGATGGCGACGTGCTCGGTGGACAGCGAGTGCGGGTCCAGCGCGGTCCCGCTGCCCTCACTGACCAGCTTGGTGTCGATATCGAGCGGGATCTTGGCGACCCGGCTGGCGGTGTAGGTGGACAGCAACAACGCAGCGATCAATAGGGCAGCCCCGAGTCCCATGACGCCGCATGCCGCGATGCGCAGCATCACTGCTCGGTTCACGTTGCCGTGCCCTCCTTCTGGCCCAAAAACGGCGAGGTCCATCTCTCCCTACCCGCTGGGCAGCGAGAAAAACCGCTTTGACCCTAACAGCAGAATTTAAGGCTTCGGCTAAGCGCCTGGTGAGCGATTGCGGTCTCCCGGGTGGGCGCCGCACCGCGGCACAGGCAGACTGTTCGTCATGATCGACCAGCAGGTGGGCGGAACGCGCAGTTTCTTGCCCGCCGTGGAGGGGATGCGGGCCTGCGCCGCGATCGGGGTGGTCATCACCCACGTCGCGTTCCAAACCGGGCATTCGGCCGGCATCTCCGGTCGGCTGCTCGGACGCTTTGACCTGGCCGTGGCGGTGTTCTTCGCGTTGTCCGGGTTCTTGCTGTGGCGCGGCCACGCCGCCGCCGCCCGCGGATTGCGGCGAGTCCCGCCGACCAGCCACTATCTGCGCTCCCGGCTGGTGCGGATCATGCCGGCGTACCTGGTGGCGGTGGTGGTGATCCTGTTGCTGTTGCCCGACGCCGCGGGCGCCAGCGCGACGGTGTGGCTGGCCAACCTGACCCTGACCCAGATCTATGTGCCGCTCACGCTGACCGCCGGGCTGACCCAGATGTGGAGCCTGGCGGTGGAGGTCAGCTTCTATATCGCGCTGCCGGTGCTGGCGCTGCTGGCCCGTCGGCTTTCGGTGCGGGCCCGGGTGCCGGTGATCGCCGCGGTGGCGCTGCTCAGCTTCGGCTGGGGCTTCCTGCCGATCCACCCACCCCATGGCGCCAACCCGCTGAACTGGGCGCCGGCCTACGCCTCCTGGTTCGGGGCGGGCATGCTGCTGGCCGAGTGGACCGTCAGCCCCATCGGTTGGGTGCACCGGTTGGCGCGCCGCCGGGTGCTGGTGGCGCTGATCGCGCTGACCGCCTTCCTGATCTCCGCCTCCCCGCTGGCCGGGCCGTCGGGAATGACCCAGGCCACGGTCGGCCAGTTCATCGTCCGGACCGCGATGGGGGCGCTGCTGGCTGGCGCGCTGTTGGCGCCGCTGGTGCTCGACCGCCCCGACACCGGCCACCGCATCCTGGGCAGCGCACCGATGGTGACGCTGGGCCGCTGGTCCTACGGGCTGTTCATCTGGCACCTGGCGGCGCTGGACATGGTGTTCCCGGTGATCGGCCGGTTCGCGTTCAGCGGGGACATGCCGGTGACCCTGGCGCTGACCCTGATCTTCGGTATCGCGCTGGCCGCGGTGAGCTACGCGCTGGTGGAGTCGCCGTGCCGGGAAGCGTTGCGGCGCTGGGAAATGCGGGAACAACATCCGGTGCCGCCGCTGGACAGCGCGATCACCGACGAACCCGAACCCGTCGCGCGCTGACCGCGTCAGCCCGGCTTCCGGGCCTCGATCAACACCCGTGAGGTGTGGGTGACGAAGGCTCCGTCGGCTTCGATCCGGCGGTGCAAGCCGTGCAGCCGGTCGCGGTACCTGGCGACGCTGAAGCCTGGAACCACCCAATTCAACTTGCGCAGAAAGTAGATCAGCGCGCCGACGTCGAAAAACTCGACGCGGATCTGCTCGTGGCGCAAATCGACCACCTGGAGTCCGGCGGCGGCCACCTGGTCCGCGGCGGTCTCCGGATTCAGCTGCCCCCGCTGCAGCACCGGCCGGTAGGGCCCCACGAAGTACTCGATCAGGTTCGGAAAGTAAAGCGCCCCCACGTGCTGGGCAAAATAGCTGCCGCCCGGTGTGAGCACCCGGGCGAACTCGTCCCACCACAGGGCGCCCGGATGCCGACTGCACACCAGATCGAAGGCCGCATCGGCGAACGGCAGCGGCGGCTCGCCGGTGGTGGCGACCACCACCACGCCCAGCGGATGCAGCCGCCGGGTGGCCAGCGGCAGGTTCGGCGGCCACGGCTCGGTGGCGGCCATCGTCGGGGGAAACGGGCCTGCCCCGGCCAGAACCTCACCGCCGCCGGTGTCGACGTCGAGCGCGGACGCCACCTGCGCCAGCCGACCGCGCAGCAGGCGTTGGTACCCCCACGACGGGCGCTGTTCGGTGGCCCTGCCGTCCAGCCAGGAGAAGTCCCAGCCCGCGACCGACACCGCCTCGGCCTCGGCCACCAACTCGTCGAAGGTGCGCGCCAAGGCTCAGTAGCCGCCCTGGCGTTCGAAGATCTTCCGCGGGTTGTCGACCAGCATGGTGTGCAGCTGGTCGTCGGTGACGCCGCGCTCCTTGAGCGCGGGAATGACGTCGTGGTGGATGTGCAGGTAGTGCCAGTTCGGCGCGGCCACCGCGGTGAGATCTTCGGGCAGCGCGTCGAAATAGCAGTTCGCGTCGTGGGAGAGCACCATCTTGTCGGCGTGCCCGCGCTCGCACATCCGCGCCACGGTGTTCACCCGGTCCTCGAACGGCAGGATCAAATCGATGCCGAACCGGTCCATGCCGATGTAGGAACCGTTGGCGATCAGTTCCTCCAGGTAGTCCAGGTCGGTGGTGTCGCCGGAGTGCCCGATCACCACCCGGGAGAGGTCGACGCCCTCCTCCTCGAAGATGCGTTGCTGCTCGAGGCCGCGCCGCAGCCCCGCGTGGGTGTGGGTGGAGATCGGCACCCCGGTGCGCTTGTGTGCCTGCGCGACGGCCCGCAGCACCCGTTCCACCCCGGGGGTGACGCCCGGTTCGTCGGTGGCGCATTTGAGGATCGCCGCCTTCACGCCGGTGTCGGCGATCCCTTCCTCGATGTCGCGGACGAACATGTCGGCCATGATCTCGGGGCCGTCCAACATGGCGCCCGGCCCCAAGTAGTGGAAGAAGAACGGCACGTCGTTGTAGGTGTACACGCCGGTGGCCACCACGATATTCAGCTCGGTGGCCGCGGCGACCCGGGCGATGCGGGGGATGTAGCGGCCCAACCCGATCACGGTCAGGTCGACGATGGTGTCCACCCCGGCGGCCTTGAGCTCGTTGAGCCGCGCGATGGCGTCGGCCACCCGCCGGTCTTCGTCGCCCCAGGCTTCGGGATAGTTCTGGGCGATCTCGGTGGTCATGATGAACACGTGTTCGTGCATCAGGGTGACGCCCAAATCGGTGGTGTCGATCGCTCCGCGGGCGGTATTCAGCTGTGACACGCACCCGATGCTAAGCGGATACGGGACGGTTATTCGGTGGAATTGGCCAGAGCGGCTCTGGCGGCGGTCGGTGCCGTGCCGCATGATTACCATCGACCTGTCGATGTCCACGGCGAACCGGAGGCGACACCATGGTGTTTACCAAGGCTGAGCTGGCATTCCTGCGCAAGCAGCCGATCGGGCGGCTGTGCACGGTCGGGCCCGGCGGCAAACCGCAGGTCCGGCCGGTCAATGTGCATCTCGGCTCGGACGACGCCACGATCGAAATTTTCGGACCCATCCTGGCGCAGACCCAGAAGTGGCGCAACATCATTCACAATCCGCAGGTGTCGTTCATCGTGGACCACGTGATACCCCAGCCGCGCAACATCCAGGGCATCGAGATCCGCGGCACCGCGACGACACTGCCGCGCGAACGCCCACCCGCCGACGGCTTTTCCGGCGACATCATCCGCATCACCCCGCGGCGCATCGTGGCGTGGGGAATCGACGAAGGCGGCACCCACGCCCGAGACGTCTAGGCCGGGGGAGCGGCGGTGAGCAACACCGAAGCGCACCCCGCCGAACTGCGCGCCGAACGCGGGCCCTGCGTCGATGCGGCGGGCCGGCCGGTGGTCGAGGTGCTCACCGCCCGGGCGGTGCCGTTGGGCGGGCCGCGTGCGATGACCGTGCACCGCACCCTGCCGCAGAAGCAGCGTTCGCTGATCGGGGCGTGGTGCTTCATCGACCACTACGGGCCCGACGATGTCGCCGCCACCGGCGGCATGGACGTGCCGCCCCACCCGCACACCGGATTGCAGACCGTGAGCTGGCTTTTCACCGGTGAGATCGAACACCGCGACTCCGGCGGCGTGCATGCCCTGGTTCGCCCGGGCGAGCTGAACCTGATGACCGGCGGCCACGGCATCTGCCATTCCGAGGTCTCCACGCACTCGACCACGATCCTGCACGGCGCCCAGCTGTGGGTGGCGCTGCCCGACGCCGCGCGCGACGCGCCGCGCGACTTCCAGCACTATGCGCCGCCGCCGGTCGACCTCGGCGGGGCCACCGCCCGGGTGTTCCTGGGTGCGCTGGCCGGGCAGCCGTCGCCGGTGCCGACCTTCTCCCCCCTGCTGGGTGCCGAGCTGACCGTGGAACCCGGTGCCCGCGTGCAGCTTCCGGTGTCCCCGCAGTTCGAGCACGGCCTGCTGGTGGACACCGCGGCGCTGCGGCTGGCCGACACCGCGTTGGTGCGCCGCGACCTCGGCTACGTGGGCACCGGAGTGTCGACGCTGACGGTCACCAACCCCACCGACGCACCCGGACGCGCGTTGTTGCTGGGCGGCGCGCCGTTCGGCGAACAGATCGTCATGTGGTGGAACTTCGTCGGCCGCAGCCACGACGAGATCATCGCCTTCCGCGACGCCTGGCAACACGAATCGGATCGGTTCGGGCGGGTCGACGGCTACCGGGGTGCTCTGGCGCGGCTGCCGGCGCCGCCGCTGCCCCATGGGCGGATCCTGCCGCGCGGCAACCCGTAACGGCCGGGGCTTCGCCCCACCGTGGATTGCGCCGATTGTGCGGTCTCATACGCAATACCCCGCATCGGCGTATGGATTCGCACCGTCACGACGCCTTGGCGGGCGCCGCTAGCCCTTGTTTATGACCTGGATCACAGTAAAATGACCAGTGGTCATCGGTGCTGGGAGGTGCGCGATGCCGACGGTGACGTGGGCCCGGGTCGATGCGGTGCGCCGGGCGGCGGTGGTGGAAGCCGCCGAGGCGGAGTTCGGGGCGCACGGCTTCTCTCGGGGCAGCCTGAACGTCATCGCCCGGCGGGCCGGTGTCGCTAAGGGCAGCCTGTTCCAATACTTCGCCGATAAGCGCGACCTGTATGCGTTCATCGCCGACGTCGCCAGCCAACGGGTGCGGGCCTACGTCGAGCAGCGGATCCGCGAACTCGACTCCAGCAGACCGTTCTTCGACTTTCTCACCGATCTGCTGGACGACTGGGTCGCCTACTTTGCCGACCATCCCCGGGAACGTGCCCTGCACGCCGCGGCGAGTCTGGAGGTCGACACCGACGCGCGGATCAGCGTGCGAAACGTCATCCACCGCCACTACCTGGAGGTGCTGCGACCGCTGGTCCGCACCGCGCAGGACCGCGGCGATCTGCGGGCGGATAGCGATACCGATGCGCTGCTGTCCCTGCTGCTGCTGATTTTTCCGCACCTGGCGCTGGCGCCCTACGTGCGCGGGATGGATCCGATCCTGGGGCTCGATGAGCCCAGCCCCGAGCAGCCCGCCCTGGCGGTGCGCCGGCTGGTGGCGGTGCTGTCCGCCGCGTTCGCCGCGCTGCCGCAACCCACACCCTGAAGGAGGCCAACTCATGACACGGACGCACTACGGGTCACTCGGTGCGGGCGGCCTCAACTGGGACAGCCTGCCGCTGCGGCTGTTTGCCGGCGGCAATGCGAAATTTTGGGACCCGGCCGAGATCGACTTTTCCCACGACCACCGGGACTGGGAGGCGCTGACGGACCGGGAACGCGACCAAGCCACCCGGCTGTGCGCGCAGTTCATCGCCGGCGAGGAAGCGGTCACCAAGGACATCCAGCCGTTCATGGCGGCGATGCGGGCCGAAGGCCGGCTCGGCGACGAGATGTATCTGACGCAGTTCGCGTTCGAGGAGGCCAAGCACACCCAGGTGTTCCGGTTGTGGCTCGACGCCGTCGGGATCGACGATGACCTGCACAGTTTTCTCGACGACCTGCCCGCATACCGGCAAATGTTCAACGAGGAGCTGCCGGAGTCGCTGAGCGTGTTGGCGGCCGATGCCTCTCCGGCCGCCCAGATTCGGGCGTCGGTGACCTACAACCACGTCGTCGAAGGCATGCTGGCGTTGACCGGATACCACGCCTGGCACCGGATCTGCGTGGAGCGCGGCATCCTGCCCGGCATGCAGGAGTTGGTGCGGCGCATCGGCGACGATGAGCGTCGCCACATGGCGTGGGGCACCTTCACCTGCCGCCGCCACGTCGCCGCCGACGACGCCAATTGGGCGGTGTTCGAAACCCGCATGAACGAGCTGATCCCGCTGGCGCTGCAGGTCACCGAGGAGGGCTTTGCCCTCTACGGGGACGACGTCCCCTTCGGGCTGTCGCCCGCGGAGTTCGTGGCCTACGCCTCCGACAAAGGGATGCGCCGGTTCGGAACGATCAGCAGCGCCCGCGGCCGCCCCCTCGCCGAGATCGACCTCGACTACGCGCCGCTGCGGTTGGAGGACACCTTCGCCGACGAGGATCGGCAGGCCCTGGCGGCCTCGGCCTGACGTCGCCGAGGTCTACGGTTAACGTCGTCTGCAGGTGAATGTGTTCGCCCGGACGCCGCATCCGGGGCTGCTGGGACCAAATGACGAAGGGGCAGACGTGAGCGAACCGCAGTGGCCGGGCCAATCCGAACCCGAGCAGCCCAGCCCACCGCCGCCCGGTGAGTACGGCCCGCCGACAAGCCAACCACCGGCGCCGCCGGGCCCGCCACCCGGTGCGCCACCGGGGCCGGGGCCCTATGGCCCGCCGCCACCGGGCGCCTACGGCCCACCGCCAGGGCCCTATGGCCCGCCGCCGGGTCCGTACGGCCCCTGGGGTTACCCGCCGCCGGCCCCGCCTAAGCGCCGCAAGACGTGGTGGGTGGTTGGCGGCCTGGTCGTGGCGGTCATCGCCGCGGTGGTCGCGGCCGTCTTGGTGTTCGCCGGCGGATCATCGCCGAAGCCGCCCAAGGCGTCCGCGCGGGATCTGTTGCTCACCCAATCGGACTTCCCGACCCTCGATCCGGCCGGAAAATTCACCACCACGACCGGCAAGGAGGAGAAGGCCGACGACCAGACCATTAGCGTGTCCCCGTCGGAGTGCAACGACATGTTGGGCAAGGACGCCGCGACCGCCGACACCGCCAAAGCCGAATTGGACAACACCGACGCGGTTGGCGGCGGGGGCGATAGCCGCGGGGGTTACACGGTCCGGGTGACCAAGGCGGTCAATCCGCAGTACAGCAGCGAGTTCCAGGCGGTGCTGGACAAGTGCGGGCAGGTGACGTTTAAGGGCGATGTGTTGACCCTGAAGGGCACCATCAAACGACTGAACGTCAGCGGCACCAAGGTGCCGGTGAACGCCGCGGTGGCCTCCCTGCAGCCGGACAACAGCCCGGCCCCGGCCAAGGTGAAGCTGACCATGCAGGTGTTTCTGGCGGTGGTGCGCGGCACCTCGGTGGAGGTCCTATCCAACCGGATCGCGCTCAACGGCGGCGCCGACAGCGATACCCCGGATCAGGGTGCGGTGAGCTTGTTCAACAAGCAGGTGGAGAAGATCCAAGACGCGGCCTAGCCGCACCGGCCAGCCCTGCCCAGCAGACGCAAAGTCGCACGAATTCCGCTCGGATCGTGCGACTTTGCGTCTGCTGACCGGAAAGTCCGCCCGGCTCACACCGGCACGGATCCACCAGGGCGCCACCAGGCCGCGAGATGGAAACCAGGCAGCAAAAGATCGAGTGGAGCCCTGCGTGGCTGCAATCTCGCGGGACGATCCGATGACCGGCCCGAGCTCGCCGGCACCCGGCGGGGGGCTACCCGACCCAGACCGTCTTGAGGTTGCAGAACTCCCGGATCCCGTGCGCGGACAGTTCGCGGCCGTAGCCCGACCGCTTGATGCCGCCGAACGGCAACTCCGGGTAGGAGGTCGTCATCCCGTTGATGAAGACCTGGCCGGCCTCGATGTCGTCGATGAAGCGCTGCTGCTCGGCCGCGTCACCGGTCCAGGCGTTGGATCCCAGCCCGAACGTGGTGGCGTTGGCGATGTCGATGGCTTCCTCGATGTCGCGGGCCCGGTACATGGAGGCCACCGGGCCGAACACCTCCTCGGTGAACAGCGCCATGTCCCGGGTGATGTCGGTGATCACCGTCGGCGGGTAGTACCAGCCGGGCCGGTCCAGGCGCTTGCCGCCGCACCGCACCACCGCCCCCTCGGCGACGGCCGCATCGACCAGTTTTTCCACGTCGGTGCGGCCCTGCTCGGTGGCCAGCGGCCCGACGTCGGTGTCCGGGTCGGTCGGGTCACCGACCCGCAGCGCCGCCATCTTGTCGACGAACCGGTCCACGAACTCGTCGTAGATGTCGGTGTGGATGATGAACCGCTTCGCCGCGATGCAGGATTGCCCGTTGTTTTGCACCCGGGCGGTGACCGCGGTCGTGACCGCCTTGTCCAGGTCGGCCGAGGGCATCACGATGTACGGGTCGCTGCCGCCCAGCTCGAGCACGGTGTGCTTGATCTCGTCGCCGGCGATCGCCGCCACCGACTGACCGGCCGGTTCGCTGCCGGTGAGGGTGGCCGCGGCCACCCGCGGGTCGCGCAGGACCTGTTCCACCGCGCTCGACGGGATGAGCAGGGTTTGAAAGCAGCCGTCCGGGAAGCCGCCGCGGGCCAGCACGTCGGCCAGATACAGCGCGCACTGCGGCACGTTGGAGGCGTGTTTGAGCAGGCCGACGTTGCCGGCCATCAGCGCGGCGGAGGCAAACCGCACCGCCTGCCACAGCGGGAAATTCCACGGCATGACCGCCAGCACCACCCCGAGCGGCTGGTAGCGGGCATACGCCCGCGACGCGCCCACCAGCGCGGCGTCGGCCGGTTCATCGGCCAGCAGGGCCTCGGCCTGGTCGGCGTAGTACCGGAAGCCCTTGACGCATTTGAGTGCTTCGGCCTTGGCCGATACCAGCGTCTTGCCCATCTCCAGGGTCATCATCGCCGCCACCTCGTCGGCCTCGGCCTCCAGCAGGTCGGCGGCGGCGTGCATCCAGGCGGCGCGCTGGGCGAAGCTGGTGCGGCGATAGTCGGCGAACCGGTTATGGGCGCGCGTGATCGCGGCGTCGATCTCCGCGCTGGTGGCCGGGTTGAACGTCTGGACTGTCTCCCCGGTGGCCGGGTTGATCGTGGCGATGGGCACGCGGACCTCCTTTGGCGCTGGACTGCGAAACGGCTCGCTTCCCAGCCTGCCACTATCGTGGCGCCAGGAGGTGACCGATGAGCACAGCCGCCCAATTGATGGTCGCGTGTCTGGAAAGCGAGGGAGTGGCCATTGTCTTCGGCATTCCCGGCGAGGAGAACATCCGGTTCACCCAGGCGCTGGCCAAGTCCGACATCCGCTACATCCTGACCCGCCACGAGCAGGCGGCGGCGTTCATGGCCGAGATGTACGGGCGGGTGACCGGCCGCGCGGCGGTGGTGTCGACGACCCTGGGTCCGGGGGCGATCAACATGCAACTCGGCGTCGCCGACGCCACCACCAACAGCACCCCGATGGTGGCCATCTCCGCCCAGGTCGGGCACGACCGCCAATACAAGGAGTCGCACCAGTACGTCGACCTGGTGCGCATGTTCGCGCCGATTACCCGCTGGGCCGACGCCGTCCCCCGGGTGCACGCGATCCCGGAGATGTTTCGCAAGGCGTTCAAGCTCGCCGAAAGTGAACGGCCCGCCGCGGTGTATCTGGCGGTGCCCGAACACATCGATGCCGACGTCGCCGACTATCCCGAACTAACACCGTTGCCGCGCAACGTGGTCCGCGCCGAGGCGCCGTCGGCCCGGCAGGTGCAGCGGGCGGTCGACATCTTGCGGACCGCGCAGCGGCCGGTGGTGCTGGCCGGGCACGGCGCCGCCCGCGCGGACGCCACCGCGGCGCTGGTCCGGTTCGCCGACGGACTCGGCGTCCAGGTCGCCAACACCTTCCACGGCAAAGGGGTGATGCCCGACGATCACCCCAATGCCATCGGCACGATCGGCTTCATGCGCCGCGACTACGTCAACTTCGGCTTCGACAGCGCCGACGTGATCGTGGCGGTCGGCTACGAGCTGCAGGAATTCGACCCGGTCCGGATCAACCCGCACGCCGACAAGAAGATCATCCACATCCACCGGTTCCCCGCCGAGGTCGATGCCCACTATTCGGTGGACGTCGGGATCGAGGGCGATATCAGCGCGTCGCTGACCGCGCTCACCGACGCGCTGGCCGGCCACCGCTTCCGCACCGACTGCGACGCGCCGGGTGCCGGCCTGCTGGCCGCGGAATTCGAACGCGGCCAGGCTGATTCACGGTTCCCGTTGGCGCCGCAGCGAATCGTCGCCGATACCCGGGCGGCGCTGGGACGCTCCGATGTGGTGCTGGTCGACACCGGTGCGACCAAGATGTGGATGGCCCGGCTGTATCCGACCTACGAACGCAATACCTGTCTGATTTCTAACGGGTTGTCCACCATGGCGTTTGCGCTGCCCGGGGCGCTCGGTGTCAAGCTGGCCCGCCCGGAGGCGAAGGTGCTCGCCGTGGTCGGCGACGGCGCGTTTCTGATGAACTCCCAGGAGATCGAGACCGCGGTCCGCGAGAAGATCCCGCTGGTGGTGCTGATCTGGGAGGACGGCGGCTATGGGCTCATCGAGTGGAAGATGGACCTCGAACTCGGCGAACACCACTACGTCTCGTTCGGCAACCCCGACATCGTGGCGTACGCGCAAAGCTTTGGCGCCAAGGGCTATCGGATCACCAGCGCCGAGGAGCTGTTGCCGACACTGCGGACCGCCCTGGCCGATGACGCGGTGTCGCTGATCTCCTGCCCGGTCGACTATTCGGAGAACATCCGGTTGACCGACCGGCTCGGCCACCTCGACGAGACGCTGTAAACCGGCTCGGTGACCGGTGCGCCGGTGTAGGGTTTGCCCGTGTTCGAATCTGCATTTGCTGACACGCCGGGCCCCTGGCGGCAACGGTTTGAGTTTTTCCACGCCTACGGGCTGCCGTCGTCGTCGCCGCAGGCGCGGGCGGCGTTCAAGGAGTTGCCGTTCGGCACCCGGATGCGCCTGAACTCGAACTTTCTGGCGTTCTTATTCGGCCCGTTCTACTTTTTCGCCAAAGGCATGTGGCGCAAGGGGGTTAGCCTGCTCGTCGCGGCCATCGCCGTCGGGGTGGTGATGACCGTCCTGGACGTGCCCGATGGGATTGATCGCGGGGTCGCCGCCGGGTTCGGCGCCGCGGCGATGGTGACCGCCAACTACGCCTACTACCTGCACGTCGTGCAGCACAGCCGATCCTGGAATCTCTTCGAAGGGTTCAGTCGGCGCGCGGCGCGCGCGAACTAGCGGCGCCGCGCCTGGGCGCCACCGACGCGACCACCGCCGCGACCGAAATCAGCGCCAGCAGCTGCACACCCGCGGAATGCCCGATATAGCCGTCCACCGACCGCCACGGATAGCGGGACAGCGCCGCCCCGGCCAGGGTCAGCCCACCGGCGCTCAACCCGAGCAGCGCGGTGTCGCGCAGCTGCCCGCGATTGCGCAGGCCGTAACCCACCCCGAGCACCACGCCGAACACCACGACACCGGCGGCCCCGGCGATCACCGCGCCGGCGCCCAGCACCGCGAGCAGCGTCGCCCAGCGTCCCGGCGTCCAGGGGCGCGCCGGTTCCCCCGGGCGCACCGGGCGCCGGGCCGGCCACCACGCCAGCAGCGCCAGCAACGGCAGCAGCGCCAGCCCGCCGGCCAGCCCGATCCGGTAAGCGGTGTTGGAGGCGAAGGTCAGCGTGACGGTGCCCGTCGTCCCGGCCGGCACCACCCAGCCCTGCTGCCAGCCGTTGACCGCGACCGGGGTCAGCCGGGTGCCGTCGGCGCTGCGCGCCACCCAGCCGGGGTTGATGCTCTCCGGCACCACCAGCACCCGGTCGGTCGGCGACGGCGCCGCCCGCACCTCGCGCCGGGCCGCGCCCCACGCCCCGGTGTCGGCCGGTGCCACGGCGGCGGGTGACGGCGCGGCCGCCGCGGTGCTCGCCAGCTGCGCCCCGTCGACGATGAACCGTTCACCGGGGCTGATCAGGAGTTCCTGCTGGCCGGGCGGCAGCGCGATCGGCTCCCGCTCGCAGGCGCGGGCGGCCACCGGCTCACCGTCCAGCAACCGGCCCACGGTGGTGGTGATCGAGGTGTGCACGAACCGGCCGGCGAGCGCGATCACCGGACCCTCCTCGCAGCCCAGGGTGACGGTGCGGGACCGGTTGGCGGCGGGGTCGGCGGCCGCGATCGGCCGGCCGTCGGCGCCGAGCACCGCCACCTCGGCCAACCCCGGCGGTTTGAGCTGGTCGAAACCCACTGCGGTGCGGTCGATGACGTCTTCCCAGCCGAGCAGGCTGAGCGTGACGGTGTCGGTCACCCGCGGTTTGAGCCGCAGCACGGTGGGCGCCGACCCGGCGCCGTCCTTGCCGGGCCGCAGTTCACGCACCTGCGGGCCGGCGCCGAGGTCGACGGCCACCAGCGTCGGGCGCGACGGCACCGGCAGCCCGCTGGGGGTCAGCTCCAGCCCGGTCACCTCGGTGGGGTGCGGCAGCGTGACGGTGAGGGTGGGCGGGGTCTTCTGCGCGACGACGCGCTGCGGTGCGGTCCACGCGGTGGCCGGGTCCCCGTCGGTGGCGGCGTAGGCCGAGCCCAGCACGTCGAGCACATCGGAGTCGCCGCGGGCCCGGGTGGTGCCGGGCTGCGCGATCAGGTCGGCGAGGTTGGGTCCCTGCCGCGGCCGCACCCACACCGTTGGGGTCACCGACATCGGCCCCGGCACACTCAGGGTGCGACCGAGGTTGACCTGCTCCTCGGGCCCCAGCGCCAGCGACGCCGCGCAGCGCACCCCGCCCGGCCCGGCGGCGCAGCCCGGCCGGCCCAGCAACTCGGAGCCCAGATCCCAGCCGACCACCGCCGAACCCGGCGGGGGAGCGGGCACCAGCGCGGTGTGCCGCAGGTCCACCGGGTGAGCGAACCCGGACGCGTCGTATTGGGTGACCGCCAGGTCGGTGATGCCGAACTGCACCCCGGTCGAGCCGTCGTCGGTGCCGACCGCGGTGATCCGCACCCACGGGGTTTCGCCGACCGGCAGCGCCGCGGTCAGCGGCTGACCGGCCTCGTCGAACCGCAGCGTGGTGGTGCCGTTGACGGTGGCGATCTCCAGGCGGCGCACCTGGGCGCCGACCGCGGTCGCGCTGGGTGTGATGGTGATGGTCGCGTTGGTCAGCGGATGGTCGAAATCGATTTGCAGCCATTGACCGACCGCGGCCTGCAGCCCGTTGGACACCCAGGCGGTGGCCGGATCACCGTCGATCGCGGCGGCCGGCGACGTCGACGGGGCGACGTCGGGCAGCGCGGTGGCGTCCGCCGACGAACTCGAGGCGGTGATGCGGCCGGCGGTCCAGCCGCCGAAGACCCGGTTGGCGCCGGGGACCGGATAGTCGGGCACCCGGTTGTGGGTGTGCCGGGCGTCCTCGGCGGCCCGGATCGCCGACGAGTGGTCGTCGACCCGGCCGTAGTCGGTCTCCCGCGCCACCGGGGTGTCGGTGACGGTGACCACCGGGGTGGGCAGCCCGGCACGCCGGGCGTCGGCGGTCATCAGCACCGGGCCCAGCGGCGGCCGGTCCAGCAGGCGTTGGCGTTCGTCGAGCCGCAACAGCACCTCGGGGCCGCCGTCGACCCGGGCCAGCGCGTCGGTGTCGGTGAAGTACGGCGCCCCCGGGTTGCCGGCCGCCGTGTCGACCCGATAGATCTCGACCGCTGGATACGCCGGGCGCAGCCCGCTGTCGGAGACGAACCCCGCCACGTGGCCGGGGCCGACCGGGTCACCGAACTGGGCCACCTTCGTCAGCCCCGGTGACCGGTCGACGGCGCGGTGCACCAGGATCGGGCGGGCCGACCGCGACGTGTCGGGGTCCAGGTCGTTGCGCAGCACCACATACGAAATGCCTTGCCGGGCCAGGGTATCGGCCAGTCCCGCCGATGGGCGGCCGGCGGCGAACAGCCGCTGCACCGAATCCAACGCCCGGATGGTCTGCGGCGGCGTCAACGGGATCGAGTCGCGCACCCCCCAGGGGCTGTCCCCGAGCACCTGCAGCGGCTCGTCGTGGCTGGTACCCCACACCTGGGTGGCGAACGGGGCGCCGGGCACCACCAGCACCCGGCCCGGGGTCGGGGAGCCGGTGTTGTGGGCGGTCAGCCAGGCGGCGGTGTCCTGCCAGTACTGCGGGATCGCCCGAAACGCCCCCGGCGGGGTGAGCCGCCCGCTCCAGGCCAGCGAGGTGGACACCATCAGCGCCACCAACACCACGACGCCCACCGCGAACCGCTTGTGGTGCTCGGGGTGGGCCAGCGCGCGCCGCCACACCGCCGCCGGGACGCTGCCCGGCAACGGGATCCGGCCCAACAGCTCGGCCAGCCCCAGCACCAGCGGGATCCGGATCACCGACTCCAGCTTGTGCACGTTGCGCAGCGGCGCCCCGGCCCCGTCCAAAAACGCCTGCACCTGATGCGCCAGCGGGGAGCCCAGGCCGCCGGAGTAGCCGACGGCCAGCAACGCCAACCCGATCAGCAGCATGGTCACCAGCCGGCCGCGTTCCGGGCCGCCGCGCAGCACCAGCCCGGCCAACCCCGCGGCGGCGACCAGGCAGGTGCCCAGGATGGCCACCGGCTGGGTGACCAGCGAGGAGCCCGCGGTGGCGTGCGGCGCCACGAACGGCGTCCAGCTGTCGGTGCCCCGCAACACCTCGGTCAGCGACGTCCATTGCGTGGTGACCCCGGAGGATTCGATGAAATCCAGGAACGGCGGGCTGATCCGACCCAGCAGCAGCAGCGCCACCACCCACCAGGACACCGCCAGCGTCAGCGCCAGCAGCCACCACCCGGTGAACCGCCACCACAGCCGGTTCGGCCGGTGACACAGCCACCAGATCACCGCCGGCAGGCCGCCCGCGATCGTCGCGACCGCGTTGACCGCCCCCATCAACGCCACCGCGACCCCGGCCTGCGCGGCCAGCGCCCGCACCGACCGGTTTGGGTCGCCACGCAGCGCGCGGATCACCGGCAGCAGCACCCACGGCGCCAGCATCATCGGCAGGGTTTCCGACGAGATCGAACCCAGCGTGGTCAACACCCGCGGCGACAGCGCGAACGCGGCGGCGCCGAGCAGGCGGGAGGTGGGGCTGCCGATACCGCGGCCGTCGTTCAGCGCCTCGGCGACCCGCAGCAGCCCCCAGAACCCCGCGGTCAGCAGCAGCGCCCACCACAGCCGCTGCGTCGCCCAGCCCGGCAGCCCCAGCAGGTGGCCGGCCAAAAAGAAGGTGCCGTGCGGGAACAGGTAGCCGTAGGCCTGGTTTTGCGCCTGACCGAACGGCAGATCGGAATTCCACAGGTTGGCCGCGCGGGCCAGAAACCGCAGCGGGTTGGCGGTCAGGTCCAGCTTGGTGTCCGGCGCGATCTGGCCGGGCGACTGCAGGAACGTGCACGCCAGCGCGACGGCCCCGACCAGCCACAGCCAGCGTCGGGACAGCGGTGCCACGGGAACGGGGATGCGGCTGACGCGTTCGGTCTAGCGGTGGCCGTATTCGACCCGGTTGAGCACCGACGCGTCCGGCTCGCCGCCGGCCAGGTGGGGCCGGGTGTCTTGCTGCACCATCAGCGTCACCCCGAAGGTCGCGGCCGCCCCCAGCAACAGGCCGACCACAATGCTGGCGGCGGCTGGTACCACGAACCGCGGCATGGTCAGGCTCCTTAAATCTTGACGCGAGGGGAAAACCCCGACCGCCAAACTAGCACGCGCCGACGGGGCGGCGCGTGTGCCCGATGCGGTCGTGGCAGCATGGACCGATGTCTCGACAGCTGCCGTCGCCGCGGACCCTGGCCG
>NZ_MLQM01000105.1:0-18796 GCF_001854525.1 Mycobacterium talmoniae | reverse complement strand
GTGCGGGTGGGCGGCGCTCAACCGCGGCGGGGGGTGACCAGACGTCCGCCGGCGACCAGCGACGCCGATTGTTTGAGCCGCTGGGCCCGAACGCTGATGTCGTAGCCGTCGACCTCGTCGATGGCCGCGAGGTTCTCGGTGAGATAGCGGTACAGGTCGTCGGCGTCGCGGCAGATGAGCACGACCATGAGGTTGTGCTGGCCGCTGACCGCCGCGACGAATGCGACCTCGTCGTGGGCGGCGATCCGTTCACCCACCCGGTGCAGGTGTCTGGGCGCGACGCTGAGCCACAGCATCGCGTTGAGCTGGAACCCGAGCCGCTCACCGAGCACGTCGACGTCATAGACCAGGGTGCCTGAGGCTTCCAGGGCTGCGACCCGCCGAGCTACCCGGGCCGCCGACCATCCGGTCCGATCGGCCAGGTGCGCCTGGGTGGCGCGGCCATCGTCGGCGAGCGCGTCCAGCAGCGGCTGGTCGTGCGCGGTGGGGGTGATGAGGGGACCGGACACCGCCTGGTTGGCCGGGTCGTCGAGGATCTGGGTGGTTTGCTCGGCGCTGAGTTTGTGACCGTAGCCGGCCCACTGCGCGGTTGCCGGCTCGCCGAACGCGTGCAGTACCAGCTCGACGCTGATGTCGAGTACCGAGGTGGTGCGGGGGAGCTGTTGCAACAGCGGGCTTTCCCGACTCTCGCGGACCGGCGCGCGGATGACACAGACCAATTCGGTCCACCCCGACAGGATGTTGGCGTGGGTGACATCGGATCGCCGCGCCAGCGCCTCGCCCAGTTGTGTGATCCGGTCGGGTTTGGCGCGGATGCGGGCCACCCACTGCGCCTCCCCGTGCACCCGCGGGTTGACCAGACCGACGACGCGCAGCACACCCTCGCGACGCAACTGCTGGTAGCGGCGGGCGACGGTTTGCTCGGATGCGCCGACGACGGTGGCGAGACGGCGAAACGACACCCGCGGCGATAGCTCCAACGCGTGGAGGATTTGCGCGTCCAAACGATCTGCCATGAGGAAAGTATGCAGTCAATGCCGTACCGATAGAGGTTTATGGCCGTTTTGCGGGTAGGCATAGGCATCTTGGGGCGATGGCTGCGACGCTGGCCGCGGGGATCGAGAGAAAGGCACTGCCATGCACTGGACGGGCAACACCATTCTGGTGACCGGCGGCGGCACCGGAATCGGCCGCGGCCTGGCCGAGTCGCTGCACCGGTTGGGGAACCAGGTCGTCGTGGCGGGGCGACGGCGCGAGCCGCTGCAAGCCATCGTCGACGCCAACCCGGGCATGGGCCAGCTGCCGCTTGATCAGGGCGATCCCGCCGATATCCGGCGATTCGTCGCCGAACTCGGTGACCGCTACCCGGGCCTGAATGTCGTGATCAACAATGCCGCCATCCTGCGCGTGGAGGACCTCACCGCCGGTGACGTCGCCGCGGCGGAGGCGGTGGTGGCGACCAATCTGCTGGGGCCGATCCGGCTGACCGCCGCGTTGCTGCCGGTGCTACTCGCCCAGCCGCACGCGGCGATCATCAACGTCACCTCCGCGCTGGCGTTCGTGCCCAAAGCGAGCACTCCCACCTACTGCGCAACCAAGGCGGCGCTGCACTCCTACACCGAGTCGCTGCGATTCCAGTTGCGCGACACCCCGGTTCAGGTGAGCGAGATCGTGCCGCCGCGGGTGCAGACCGACATCCACAACGCGCTCGCCGACGACCCCACCACGATGCCGCTGGATGCCTTTGTCGCCGAGACGATGACGCTGTTACAGGCGCAGCCGCCGGCCGCCGAGATCGTCGTGGCGCAGTCCGAACCGTGCCGGCTGGCCGCCCATGCCGACAGCTACGGCCAGCTCTACGCCGTCATCAATTCGAAGGGATAGCCATGCACATCGTTATTGGCCTGCCCAACCACATTGCCCGGGTGGGTGGTTCGCTGATCACCGAGTGGGCGCAGCGGGCCGAACAATACGGATTCGCCGGGGTCACCACCATCGACCGGGTGGTCTACCCCAGCCTCGACTCGATCGTCGCCCTCTCCGTTGCCGCCGGTGCCACCCGCGATCTCCGGCTGATCACCAACGTGCTGCTGGCACCGCTGTACCCGGCCGCACCGCTGGCCAAGCAGTTGGCGAGCCTGGCCGATATCTCCGGCAATCGGCTCACGCTGGGGCTCGGGGTGGGCCGGCGCACCGACGACTACACGGCCACCGGCGCGGACTTCCACCAGCGGGGACGGGTTTTCGACCAGACCCTGGAGTTGATGCGGCGGGCGTGGCAGGTCGACGTGGTCACCGGTGAGGTCCCGCTGTGCCCGGCGCCGGTGCAGATCCCGGTGCTGTTCGGCGGGGCGTCACCGGCCACATTGCGGCGGGTGACCACGGTGGGGGACGGCTGGGCGGCCGGCGCCGTCCGCGACTATACGAACCAGTCGTCGTTCGCCGACCGGGTGCGGGTGGCCTGGCAGCAGGCCGGCCGCACCGGTAAGCCGTGGCTGAACGCCAGCGTGAATTTCGCGTTCGGCGACGCGGCGACGGTGCACGCCGGGCAGGCGAATCTGCGCAGCTACTACGGGTTCGTGCCGGAGTACGCCGAGCTCAACGTGGCCGACATGGTCGCCTCGCCGCGCGACGCGGTGGCCACCGTGCGCGCCTACCGCGACCTCGGCTTCGACGGGCTGCTGTTTCACCCCACCGTCGCGTCGCTGCACCAGCTTGAGCGCCTCGCCGACGCCGTCCTGTAACAAACACCGATCGGAAAGATGACCATGGCTACCTTGCACACCCCCGACATCTCGCTGCACTACGAGACGTACGGTGATCCCGCCGACCCCCCGGTGCTGTTGATTTCGGGCCTGGGCGGAACCGGTAAAAGCTGGATCGGCCAGATCGACCGGTTCGCCGCCGACCACTACATCGTCGTCCCCGACCAGCGCGGCACCGGGGAATCCAGCCGCGCCGAAAACGGCTACACGACAGCGCAACTGGCCGCCGACATGGCATCCCTGGTGGCGCACCTCGATGTGGGGCCGATGCATGTGGTGGGCGCCTCGACCGGCGGCGCGATCGGGCAGTACCTCGCGTTGGACCATCCGCACACCGTGCGAAGCCTGACCATGGTGGCGTCGTTCGCGCGTTTCGACGCGTTCATGACGCGCGAGTTCGCCGTGCGGCGCCAGATGGCGGCCGAATGGGAGCGCCACGCCCTGCTGTCCGGTTATGCGCTGTTTCTGTTCTCCCCGCAATACACCCGCGAGCATCCCGACCGGGTCGCGGCGTGGATCGACCGCGCCGCCGCCCAACCCGACGGTCCGCGGGACCGTGCCATCGCGCTGCAGCGCATCGACATGATCGCGGCCCACGACACGCTGTCGCGCCTGCACGACATCGGGCAGCCGAGCCTGGTGATCTGCGGGGACCAGGACTTCTGCACGCCGCCAGGGCTTTCGGAAGAAATCGCCGCCGCGGTCCCCGGTTGTCAGTCGGTCGTCGTCGCCGACTGCGGTCACCTCGTCGAACACGAGAAACCGGACGAGTTCTACCGCACGGTGAGCGCCTTCATCGGGCGCGCGAGCTGACCCCACTCATCGAACGTGCGCCGGTGGCGGGATTTTCACGGAATTGCCGCCACCAGTGCACGGTGGGCGCGGGCCGTCAGCTCTTCCAGACGACCTTGTCGACGCCGGCGGCGTCCCGGTAGACCACGCTGTCGGGCGCTGTGCCGCCCTTGACGTCGAAGTACAGCCGCCCGCTGGACTGGCTGCCCGTCGCGATGGGTGCGTTAGGCAGGCCGTCCACCTCGTTGCCCTTCATCACCGCGTAGGTCGAGCTGTTCACGGCACGGGCGTTGAAGTCGGCGATGTTCGGGGTCGGGGAGCCCGACGTGGCTTGGGCGGTGACATCGGAGTACCAGATGCCGTCGTTGTGACCGCTGGGTTGCAAGTTTTGCACGGTGTAGCTGATGGCTCCACCCGGACTGGGAATTTCCGCGGATTGGCCAAATGGAAGCGTTTGCGGGTCCGCGAGCGCCGGTGTCGCCGCGAGGATTCCTGCCGTCGCGATTCCGGCGACGGCTGCCGTCGTCTTAGTAGCGAGCTTGGAGAGCATGACGTCAAACTCCTTCCGCGATGCTCCGGTGATCTTGAGGGTGGTACCCAAACTCGCGGATCTCAAACCTGCCCGGCGGCTCATATCTCGAAGCGGTAGCCCATCCCGGCCTCGGTCAACAGGTGCTTGGGGCGCGACGGGTCGTCCTCGAGTTTGCGGCGCAGCTGCGCCAAATACACCCGCAGGTAGTGGGTCTCCTTCGCGTAGGAGGGACCCCATACCTCCTTGAGCAGATCCTCGCGGCCGACCAGCTTGCCGCGGTTGCGGACCAGCATTTCCAGCATCCCCCATTCGGTGGGGGTCAGGTGGACTTCGGCGCCGTTCTTGACGACCTTCTTGGCGGCCAAATCGATGGTGAACGAGGAGGTTTCGATCACCGGTTGGTCGATCTCGGAGGCCGCGGCACCACGGCGCGCCGCGGCGCGCAGCCGGGCCAACAACTCGTCCATGCCGAACGGCTTGGTCACGTAATCGTCGGCGCCGGCATCCAACGCCTCCACCTTGTCCGAGGAGTCGGTGCGCGCCGAAAGCACGATCACCGGTGCGGTCAGCCAGCCCCGCAACCCGGCCAGCACCTCGATGCCGGAAATGTCGGGCAGGCCGAGATCGAGGATCACCACTTCGGGACGGTGTTCGGCGGCGGCGCGCAGCGCCCCGGCCCCGGTGGCCGCGGTGACGACCTCATAGCCGCGGGCGGACAGGTTGATCTTGAGCGCACGCAGAATGTGGGGCTCGTCGTCGATCACCAAAACCCGGGTCATCGGCGCCGCTCCTTCTCATCGCTGCGCTCTGCATCGTCGCCGGCGCGGGTCATCGGCGCCCATCCTCGTCCGGGGCGGCCAGATCGACCACCACGGTGAGCCCGCCACCGGGGGTGTCGCTGGCCTGAATGGTGCCGCCCATCGCCTCCACGAAGCCGCGGGCCACCGAAAGCCCCAGGCCGACACCGGTGGTGTTGTCGTGGTCGCCGAGCCGCTGAAACGCGTCGAACATGTGGTCGGCGGCCCCTTCCGGGATGCCGCGGCCTTCGTCGATGACGCTGATCAGCACCCGGTCACGGACCCGGCCGGCGTTGATGCGGATCACCCCGTCGGGGGCATAGCGCAGCGCATTGTCGATCAGATTCGCCAGCACCCTCTCCAGCAGCCCGGCATCGGCCAGCACCACCGCGCCGCCGACGTCGACTTTCACCCGGTCAATGCCGGACCGGAAGTACCCGGTGATGCCCTGACCGATGCTGACCAGCGCCCGCTGCACGGACTCCTCCAGGTACACCCGGCGCAGTTCCGGGTGCACCACGCCGGCGGCCAGCCGCGACGAGTCCAGCAGGTTGCCGACCAGCGCGGTGAGCTGGTCGATGGATTCCTCGATGCTGGCCAGCAACTCGGCGGTGTCCTCGGGGGAGAAGCCGACGTCCTCGGCGCGCAGGCTCGACACCGAGACCTTGGCCGCGGCCAGCGGCGTGCGCAGGTCATGGCTGACCGCCGACAGCAGGGAGCGACGCAGCTCGTCGGCCCGGGCGATCGCCTCGGCCCGGCTGGCCTCCTCGGCCAGCTCGCGCTGCCGGACCAGGCCCACCGCCTGGTTGGCGACCGCGCCCAGCACCCGGCGGTCGCGGGCGGCCAGCTTGCGGCCGGCCATCAGCATCCAGAACTCGTCGTCCCCGACTTCGATCACGGTGTCAGCGGAATCCACCGAGGCGCACGGGTCGGTGCCGACGCTGGCGATGGTGCGGCTGCCGTCCGGACCCGCGCGCAGCAAGCTCACGGTGCGTTGCGCATAGGTCTCCCGCACCCGCTCCAGCAGGGTGTCCAGGTCGGCGCCGCGCAGCACCGACCCGGCGAACAGCGTCAGCAGTTCGGCCTCCTGGGAGGCCCAGCGGGCTTCCCGGGCGCGTTTGGCGGCGCCGTCGACCAGCACCGCCACCGCGACCGCGACCAGCAGCAACACCGCCTCGGTGACCGCGGCGTCCGGTTCGGCGATGGTGAAGCTGTGCCGCGGCGCGGTCAGGTAGTAGTTCAACAACAGGCTGGACACCACCGCCGAGAGCACCGCCGGGGCAACACCGCCCAGCAGGGCGACCACCAACACCCCGACGAAGAACAGGGCACTGGCGCCGCTGGTGCCCAGGAAACGGTCCAGCGAGCTGAGCGTGACCACGCAGATCGCCGACGGCACCAGCAGCGCCGCCAGCCAGGATGCGGCGCGGCGTTCCCGCGGCCAGATCGGCGCCGCCCCGAACGCCCGCTGGGATTCCTCGTGGGTCACGATGTGGACGTCGATCTTACCGGACTGTCGCACCACCATGGCGCCAATGCCTTCGTCCACAATCCGCGCCCAGCGGGAGCGGCGGGAGGTGCCGATCACCAGCTGGGTGGCGTTGGTTTGCCGAGCGAAATCCAGTAGGGCGGTGGGGACGTCGTCACCGACCACGATGTGCAGCGACGCGCCCAGGCTGGTCGCCAGCTCCCGGACCTTGCCCATCCGGGGCGCCGAGTCGCGGGTCAGGCCGCCGCTGTCGCGCAGGACGTGCACCACCATCAGTTCGGCCGACGACTTCGTTGCGATCCGGGATGCGCGTCGCACCAACGTCTCCGACTCCGGGCCGCCGGTGACGGCGACGACAACCCGCTCGCGGGCCTCCCACGTCTCGGTGATCCGTTTGTCGGCACGGTACTTCGCCAGGGCGGCGTCGACCTGATCGGCCAACCACAACAGCGCCAGTTCCCTGAGCGCAGTGAGGTTTCCGCTGCGGAAGTAGTTGGACAGCGCCGCATCCACCTTCTCCGGGGCGTAGACGTTGCCGTGGGAGAGCCTGCGGCGCAGCGCCTCCGGATCGATATCGATCAGCTCGATCTGCGCGGCCTGTCGCACCACCGAATCGGGTACCGTCTCCTGCTGGGTGATCCCGGTGATCTGGGCGACCACATCGTTGAGGCTCTCCAGATGCTGGATGTTGACCGTGGAGATCACGGTGATCCCGGCGTCGAGTAGCTCCTCGATGTCCTGCCAACGTTTGTGGTTCGCGCTGCCCGGGGTGTTGGTGTGGGCGAGCTCGTCGACCAACACCACCTGCGGGTTGCGCGCCAATACGGCGGCGACATCGAGTTCGGGGAAGCGATGGCCCCGATAGCCGATGTAGCGCGGGGGCAGGATCTCGATACCCTCCAGCAGTTCCGCGGTCTTCTGGCGACCGTGCGTTTCGACCACCGCAGCAACCACATCGGTGCCGCGTTCCAACCGGCGGTGCGCCTCGCCGAGCATCGCGAACGTCTTGCCGACGCCGGGCGCCGCGCCCAAGTAGATGCGCAACTCCCCGCGTTTACGGCGGTGTTCGACGTCGCTCACGTGACCATCATCCCCCTGTGCCGTGCGGGTGGTGGGCTTCCCACGGCGAGCAGTGCCCCGCAAGCGGGAGGTACCCCTAACAAACGCCCCCATTTCGGGTCGAAACGAGGGGCGTTTGCGGCTGCTCGCGGGCATTAGCCAACCGCCGGATACATCCGGTCGAGGTCGAGGTTCAGCGCCACCACGTTGACCCGGGGCTCGCCGAGGAACCCCAATTGGCGGCCGCTGCGGTGCCGGTCCACCACCGCGCGGACCTGCGCGGCGGTGATGTGTCGGGCCCGGGCCACCCGGGCGACCTGGATCTCGGCGTAGGCCGGGGAGATGTCCGGGTCAAGGCCGCTGCCGCTGGCGGTGACGGCGTCGGCCGGCACCTGCGGCTGCGCGGGGGCCGCACCCCGGATCGGCACGAGCTGGCCGATCGCGTAGTTCTCGCCGGGTGTCGCACATTGCACCGGCACCCCGCGGTAGCTGGTCAGGAAGGGTCGATGACCGCTGGCGCAGGGCTCGTTGACGCTGACCACCCGGGTCGGATGCTGCACGATGCCGTGGGGGTCGCGTGGGCCGATCACCGAGAGCACCGCCCCCACCCCGGTGCCGGTGCAAAACGGCCGCGATCCGTCCACCCCCTCCAGCCGACCGATCGCGGCGCTGCGGGCGCACACCTGGGTGAGCAGGCTCGGCTGGCTGGGCGTGTCGACGATGCTTTCCGGTCCCAGGTTGCTGGCGCCGCTGGCCGTCGGGTCGTAGCCGGTCCCGGCCGCCGACGGCCGGCTCTGGAAATACCGGGGCACCGGCTGCCCGGCGGCGTCGGTGAACGACTGGCCGATCAGCTCGCTGGCGACCGGTGTGCCGTCGACCGTGACGATCGAGCCTTCCGCGCGGGAGTGCAACCCGGGCGCCTGGGCCACCAGCCAAATGAACACGGGGTAGCCGACACCGAGGATCGCGGTGAAGACCAGCAGCGCCCGCAGCGCGGCCCAGTGCTGGCGAACCAGATTGGTCAACGTCATCTCAGGCCATCCCGGGGAGCAGTTGAACCACTAGATCGATGAGCTTGATCCCGATGAACGGGGCGACGATCCCGCCCAAACCGTAGAGGTACAGGTTGCGGCTGAGCAGCTTCGACGCGCTGCTGGGGGTGTAGCGGACACCCCGCAGCGCCAACGGGATCAAGGCGGCGATGACCAATGCGTTGAAGATCACCGCCGACAGGATCGCCGACTGGGGGCTGTGCAGCCGCATGATGTTGAGCAGGTCCAGGCCGGGGAACAGCACGACGAACATCGCCGGGATGATGGCGAAGTACTTGGCGATGTCGTTGGCGATGGAAAACGTGGTCAGCGCGCCACGGGTGATGAGCAGCTGTTTACCGATCTCGACGATCTCGATGAGCTTGGTGGGGTCGGAGTCCAAATCCACCATGTTGCCGGCCTCTTTGGCCGCGGTGGTCCCGGTGTTCATCGCCACGCCGACGTCGGCCTGGGCCAGCGCGGGGGCATCATTGGTGCCGTCGCCGGTCATGGCGACCAGCCGCCCGCCCTCCTGCTCACGCCTGATCAGCATCAGTTTGTCCTCGGGGGTGGCCTCGGCGAGGAAGTCGTCGACGCTGGCCTCGTCGGCGATCGCCTTGGCGGTCAACGGGTTGTCCCCGGTGATCATCACGGTGCGGATGCCCATCCGGCGCATCGCATCAAACCGCTCGCGCATGCCCTGCTTCACCACGTCCTTGAGGTGGATGACGCCGAGCACCCGCGCGTGGGCGCCGTCGTCGGTGGCTTCACCCACCACCAGCGGGGTGCCGCCGGCGGCGCCGATGCCGTCGACGATCTGGCCGAGTTCTGCGGGAATGCGCCCGCCCTGGCAGCGCACCCAGTCGGCCACGGCGCTGGCCGCGCCCTTGCGCAACTGGTGCCCGTCGACGTCGACTCCGGACATGCGGGTGACCGCGGTGAATCCGACCCACGTCGCGTTGACCAGCTCACCCGGGGTCCGGGCCCGCAACCCGTAAGCCTCCTTGGCGTAGACGACCACCGAACGGCCCTCGGGGGTTTCGTCGGCGAGGCTGGACAGCTGAGCGGCGTCGGCCAGCGCCTCGGCGCTGACCCCGGCGACCGGGATGAACGCCGACGCCTGGCGGTTGCCCAGCGTGATGGTTCCGGTCTTGTCCAGCAGCAAGGTGTTGACATCGCCGGCGGCCTCGACCGCGCGCCCGGACATGGCCAGCACATTGCGCTGCACCAACCGGTCCATGCCGGCGATCCCGATGGCCGACAGCAGTGCGCCGATGGTGGTGGGGATCAGGCAGACCAGCAGCGCCACCAACACGATGCCCGCGATACCGTTGCCGCCCAGGGCCACGCTGTCCGGCACACCGGGGGTGTTGGCCTTGGAGTAGATCGCCAGCGGCTGCAGCGTGGCCACCGCAACCACGAAGATGATGGTCAACGCCGCCAGCAGAATGTTCAGTGCGATTTCGTTGGGGGTCTTCTGCCGGTTGGCGCCCTCGACCAGCGCGATCATCCGGTCGACGAAGCTGTGCCCGGGTTGTTGGGTGATCCGGACCACGATCCGGTCGGACAGCACGATGGTTCCGCCGGTGACCGCCGAGCGGTCGCCGCCGGATTCGCGGACCACCGGGGCGGATTCACCGGTGATGGCCGATTCATCCACCGACGCAATGCCTTCCACCACGTCGCCGTCGCCGGGGATGATTTGGCCGGCTTCCACGACGACGATGTCGCCGCGGGCCAGCAGCGGTGCGGCGACCTGTTCTTCGGTACCGGCCCGGCCTGGCGCCCATCCGCGCAGTCGGCGCGCAACGGTGTCGGCCTTGGACTTGCGCAGCGTGTCGGCCTGCGCCTTGCCGCGTCCTTCGGCGACGGCCTCGGCCAGGTTGGCGATCAGCACCGTCAGCCACAGCCAGAACACCACCAGCGCGCCGAACCAGCTCGGTTGGCTGACGGCCAGCACGGTTGACCATACGGCGCCGATCTCGACGATAAACATCACCGGGTTGCGCCACAGGGTGCGCGGGTCGAGCTTGCGCAGCGCTGCGGGCAGCGACGTCAGCAGCATCCTGGGGTCCAGCAGCCCGCCCTGCACCCGGGTGTGGGCGGTGCCCGGATCGCCGAGCAGACGCAAAAACCTCAACCTGGGCGCGGTGTCGGGGGCCGTTGTTGGGGGTACCTCCCGCTTGCGGGGGACTGCTCGTGGTGACGTCAGCATCAGTGGATTCCTTCGGCGAGCGGCCCGAGCGCCAGTGCGGGCAGGAAGGTCAGCGCAACCAGAATGACCGTCACCCCGACGACCAGGCCGACGAACTGCGGTCTGTGGGTGGGCAGGGTGCCTACGGACTGCGGCGCGCTGCCCTGACGGGCCAGCGATCCGGCCAGGGCGAGCACCAGGATCATCGGCACAAACCTGCCGATCAGCATCGCCAGGCCGAGTGCGGTGTTGTACCACCCGGTGTCGGCACCCAGCCCCGCGAAGGCCGAGCCGTTGTTGTTCGCCGCGGAGGTGAACGCGTACAACACCTCCGACAGGCCATGCGGTCCGGTGTTGGCCATCGCCGCGCGCGGGCCGGGCAAGGCGATCGAAGCCGCCGTGCCGATCAGCACCACCAGCGGGGTGACGAGGAAATAGCTTGCCGCCAGCTTGATCTCGCGCGGGGTGATCTTCTTGCCGAGGTATTCGGGGGTGCGGCCGACCATCAGCCCGGCGACGAACACCGTGATCACGGCGAGGATCAGCATGCCGTACAAGCCCGAACCCACACCACCCGGAGCGACCTCGCCGAGCTGCATGTTGAACATCGTCATCAGGCCGCCCAGGCTGGTGTAGGAATCGTGGACCGAGTCGACCGCCCCGGTGGACGTCAGCGTGGTCGCGTCGGCGAAGACCGCCGAGTCGGCGACGCCGAGACGCTGTTCGACACCTTCGGTGGCCGCGCCCGCGGCGGTGGGCACGGTGCCGTGGTGCTGCAGCTGCGACACACTGATCAAGCTGACGCTCGCGATGGCGATGACGGCCATGATCGCCGCAATCGCGGTGCCCTGTTTGGTGTTTCCCACCATGCGACCGAAGGTGCGCGGTAGCGAGAAGGCGATGACCAGGATCAGGAAGGACTCGACCCAGTTGGTCCACGCGGTCGGGTTCTCAAACGGGTGCGCCGAGTTGGCGTTGTAGAAGCCACCGCCGTTGGTGCCCAGCAGTTTGATGACCTCTTGGCTGGCCACCGGGCCGCCGGGAATCGGCTGCGGCGCACCACCGAACGTGGTCACCACCTGGTCGTACAGATGGAAGTTCTGGATCACCCCGCCGGCGACCAGCACAAGCGCGCCGAGGACCGCGATCGGCAGCAGGATGCGCAGCGTGCCGCGGACCAGGTCGACCCAGAAGTTGCCCAGTTCGCCGGTGCGCCGGCGGGCAAACCCGCGCACGAGCGCCACCGCCACCGCCATCCCCACCGCGGCGGAGACGAAGTTCTGCACTGCTAACCCAGCCATCTGCACCAGGTGGCCCTGGGTCGATTCACCTCCGTAGGCCTGCCAGTTGGTGTTGGTGACGAAGCTGACCGCGGTGTTCCACGCCAACGCCGGGGTCATCGGGGTCGCGGGATCGGGAAGGTGCAGCGGCAGCTTGCCCTGTACGAGTTGCAGCGCGAACAGCAGGACCACGCTGACCGCGGAGAACGCCAGCACGCTGCGCGCGTAGGTAGCCCAGGTCTGCTCCGCCGACGGGTTGGCGCCGATCAGGCGGTAGAGGAACCGCTCGGTGCGGGAGTGCTTGTCGGAGCTGTAAACCCGGTACATGTAATCGCCCAACGGTCGATGCACCAGTGCCAGCGCGACCACCAGGGACCCGACGAACAACATGCCGGTGGCTGCGTTACTCACTAAAACCGCTCCGGAAACAGCAGGGCCGCGGCCAACAGCGCGATCACGAAGATGGCCAGGGCCAGACCGACGGCGTTGGTGACGTTCACAGGTTGTCGATCACTCGCACCATGGCGCCCAGCAAGCCGAACACCAGCACCGTCAACAGGAAGTAGACGAGCATGGATAACTCCTCTCAAGGCACGGCTCATCGAGGGCTCAACCTGCACCGACGATAAGCCGCGGGGACCGCCAGATCGCACGGTCTTAACGGTTTCAATACGTTGAGCTCCAGTACTTTTACGACTCCCTACCGCGGTCCGGTCGTTACCCCGCCGCCGGTGGGTGCGCCATCACGGTGGGGCGGAACCCGTACCGGGGGCCCAGGTCGCCGACGCTGCGCCCGGCCGCGGCGCCCAGCGGCATCCCGGCGGGCACTGCGGCCAGCCCGCTCTCCGACGCGGCGCCCATCCCGGCGTTGGTCAGCGCGGCGGTGCTCGACCCCATCGCCGTGGTGGGCAGCGCCCAGCTCGGCGGCACCGACAACGCGCCGATCGACCCGGCGCGGCCCACCCCCGCCGATACCCCGGAAAGGCCGGACAGGCCGGTCGACCCGGCCGACCCGAACGCACCCGCGCCGGAGCCGAGCCCGGTGCTCAGCGCCGACCCCAGCGCGGCGGGCGCGGCACCGCTGCTGCCGTTGCCGGCCAGCGCGCTGCCGAAGTTGCTCAAGAACCCCACCGCGGTCGACAGGGTGCTGGTCCCATTCCAGAAGCCGGAGTTGACCATCCCGTTGATGTTGTCGGTGAGACTGCTGGAGCCGAAGAGGTTCTGCAGGATCCCCGACAGCCCCGACTGGGAGGACGACGACGATGTCGCCGGCGACGCCAGGCTCTGCAGCGCGTTGGGCAGCGCGGCGGTCAGCTGGGACAGCGTCGACTGCGCGTTGGAGCCGGCAGCGGTGCCACTAGCTTGCGCGACCGCGGCGCCCTGGCCCGCCACCCCGGCCGGGTTGGTGTTCTGCTGCGGCGAGGTGAACGGCGTCACATTGGTGGCCGCCGCCGAGCCGGCGGCGTAGCCGTACATGGCGGCGGCGTCTTGGGCCCACATCTCCATGTAGTGGGCCTCGGTGGCCGCGATCGCCGGCGTGTTTTGGCCCAGGATGTTCGTCGCCACCAGCGTGGCCAGCAGCGCCCGGTTGGCCGCGATCACCGGCGGCGGCACCGTGGCGGCGAACGCGGCCTCGAACGCGGCCGCGGCGGTGCCGGCCTGGCTCGCGGCCTGCTCGGCCTGTGCGGCAGTGGCATTCAGCCACCCCACATACGGGGTGGCGGCGGCGGCCATCGACGCCGAGGCCGGTCCGCGCCAATCCTCGCTGGCCAGGCCCGAAATCACCGACTCGTAGGAGGCGGCCGTCGTGCTCAACTCGGCGGCCAGCTGGCTCCACGCCGTCGCTGCCGCGAGCATCGGTGCCGACCCAGGCCCCGAATACATTCTGCCGGAGTTGATTTCCGGGGGTAATGCTCCGAAATCCATGGCTCCAGCGTCGCCCCGCCCGAAACCGGTTACCAGCTCCTTTACGACTACCTAACGGTCCCGTTCGGTTTCTTAACGCGTTCATGCCACGTCGAGCTCAGATCCGGGGGAGCACAGTGGCTTTCGTCACACCGGTAAGCCGGTGAGCAGACGCAGAATCGCACTGCACGGGCCGGAATCGTGCGATTCTGCGTCTGCTCGCCGGGTCGGGGTTCCCCGGGGTCAATTTCACGGGGGGTCGATCAGCGGCAGCCGCACCCGGAACACGGTGCGGCCGTCGGCGGATTCGGCGGTGACGGTGCCGTGGTGCGCCTTGACGATCGACGCGACGATGGCCAGCCCCAACCCGGTGCTGCCCAGCTCCCCGGAGCGGGCCTTGTCGGCCCGCACGAACCGCTCGAACAGGTGCGGCAGCAGCTGGGCGTCGATATCGGGGCCGGTGTCGATCACCGTCAACTCGGCGGACGGGCCGCCGACGTCCCCACGGTGCGCGGTGATGCCGGTGGTGACGGTCACCCCGGGCGGGGTGTGCACCCAGGCGTTCTTGAGCAGATTGCTGATCAGCTGGTGCAACCGCGCCCGGTCGCCGCGGACCCACACCGCTTCGTCGGGCAGGTCCTTGACCCACTGATGGGTCGGCGCCGACGCGGCCGCGTCATTGACCGCGTGGATGACCAAGTCGACCAGGTCGACCTCTTCGAGGTGCAGGTCCTGACCTTCGCCGAGGCGAGACAACAGCAGCAGCTCCTCGACCAGCGAGGCCATCCGTTGCGCTTCCGACTCGATGCGGGCCAACGCGTATTCGGTGGTGGGTGGCAGATCCGAGCTGTCCTGGCGGGTCAGTTCGGCGTAGCCCTGGATTGCGGCCAGCGGGGTGCGCAACTCATGGCTGGCGTCGGTGATGAATTGGCGCATCCGCTTGTCGGCCTCGGCGCGATAGGCCAGCGCGCCATCGACGTTGTCCAGCAACCGGTTCAAGGTGTGCGCGACGATCCCGACCTCGTTATCCGGATCGATGTCGTCTTGCCGGACGCGGGCGGTGATCCGCTCGTCGCCGCCGATCAGCGGCATGCTGGCCACCGTGGCCGCGGTCGCCGCGACCCGGCGCAGCGGACGCAGCGCATACCCCACCACCCACACCGTCAGGACCGCGGTCACCACCAGCGCACCCACCAAAAACGCGGTGGCCGTGATGATCCTGTTGGTGATGGTGCGGTTGGCCAGGCTCAGGGAGACCCCCACCACCAGCCGATCGCCGCCGTCGACGCCGCGGCTGTCCACCCGGTACGGCCCGAGGCTGGCCAGGTTGATATTGCGGGCCGGCCCGTTGTGCCAGGTCTCCGCCGCGATCGCGGCCACCACGTCCTCCGGCGCCGGCCGCGGCTCGTCTTCGGAAAAGAAGACCGCCGTGCCGATCACCTGGCCGTCATGCAGCACCGCGATCACGTTTCCGGGCTCCTGCTCGGTGAAGCCCAACAACGCCTGCTCGATGCTGGGCTTGGCGGGATGCCCCGGTGCCGCCTGGCTGCTGCGGTACCGGGTGTAGGAATGGTTGAGCGCGTTCAGCGATTCGGACACGTCGGCGTCGTTCATCGCGGTGACATAGGTCCGCAAGCTCAGCACCGACACCAGGCCGACGGCCACCAACACCACGGTCACCACCGCCGACACCCCCAACACCAGCTGGCGGCGCACCGAGCGCGGCCACCACCAGCGGGTGGTTCGGCTCGGCGTCATCCCGACGGTCGCAGCATGTAGCCGACGCCACGCACCGTGTGGATCATCGGTTCCCGGCCGGCGTCAATCTTCTTGCGCAGGTAGGAAATGTACAGATCGACGATGCTGGTGCGGCCCGCGAAGTCGTAGTTCCACACCCGATCCAGGATCTCGGTCCGGGTCAGGGCCCGCTGCGGGTTGCGCATCAGGAAGCGCAGCAACTCGAACTCGGTGGCGGTCAGCGACAGCGGCTCGCCGGCGCGGGTCACCGCGCGGCTGGCGCCGTCCAAGGTGAGGTCTCCCACATTGAGCACCTCGTCGGCCGGCGGGGCCATGTGGCTGGAGCGGCGCAGCAAACCGCGCAGCCGGGCGACCAGTTCCTCCAGGCTGAACGGCTTGGTCATATAGTCGTCGGCGCCCGCGGTCAGCCCGGTGACCCGATCCGTGACCGAGTCGCGCGCGGTCAGAAACAGGATCGGGGTGTAGGTGTCCGATTCGCGGACCCGCTGCAAGATGTGCAGGCCGTCCACATCGGGCAGCATGATGTCGAGCACCAGCACATCCGGGCCGATGGTTTCGAACTTGATCACGGCCTCCCGGCCGTTATGGGCAACGTCGACGGTCCAGCCTTCATAGTGCAGTGCCATCGTGACCAGGTTGGTCAACGCCGGCTCGTCGTCGACCAGCAACACTCGGATCGGTGACCCGTCGGGCCGGTTGATCTTGGGAAGTTGTCCCAAGATCGCCTTGCGGGGGCGCCGGTCACGCGCGTCATCCGACATTGCCGTCATGTCCTGACATTGTCCTAGACGCACATGGGACTGTCACACGATTCATAGGGTTCTCAAATGTCTTTGCTGTGACCGGCGCCACTCAAAGCCGGCGCAGATATGCATTCTCTATGAATCCCGCGTGCTGGCTTGCTTCGAATCCGGCGCGAAAAATACTGTGGGACACAACCGTTGGTTCAACGAGGCTCGCCAGATAACAAAGGTGCGTCTTTAAACGCCTGCGTGCGAACAACTTCACGCGCGTCATGCCCAGGGTGGTGGACCCCCACAGGATCGGCCGCAGCGCCCGGAGCCGCGCGGAGGCCGACGAAGGTGGCGGCGTTTGCTGCCAGGGACGAAGTGAGGAGAAGCCGATGTCTTTCGTGACCACGCAACCGGAAATTCTGACGGCGGCGAGCGGTGACCTGCAGGCCATCGGCGCGGCGCTGAGCGCCCAGAACGCGGCCGCGGCGCCGGCAACGACCGGGGTGCTGCCGCCGGCGGCCGATGCGGTGTCGGCGCTGACCGCGGTCCAGTTCAACACCCATGCTGCGCTGTACCAGACCGTGAGCAGCCAGGCGGCCGCCATTCACCAGATGTTTGTGGAGACCCTGCGCGGCAGCGCCGGGTCTTATGCGGCCACCGAGGCCGCCAACGCGGCCGCCGCCAGCTAACCAGCCCCTGCGGTATTTGGAGAGCGTCGGGCAATGGATTTCGCACTGCTACCACCGGAGATCAACTCGGCACGGATGTACGCCGGGCCCGGGTCGGGCCCGATTCTGGCGGCCGCGGCGGCCTGGGACGGGCTGGCCGCCGAACTGGGCGCCGCCGCGGCCTCTTACCAGTCGGTGGTCTCGAGCCTGACCGGCCAATGGCTGGGCCCGTCGTCGATGGCCATGAGCACCGCGGCCGCACCCTATGTGGCCTGGATGAACGCCACCGCCGCGCAGGCCGAGCAAGCCGCCAGCCAGGCCAAGGCGGCGGCGACGGCCTATGAGACCGCGTTCGCGATGACGGTGCCCCCGCCGGTGATCGCCGCCAACCGTGCCCAACTGATGACGCTGATCGCGACCAACTTCCTGGGCCAAAACACCGCGGCGATTGCGGCCACCGAAGCCCAATACGGTGAAATGTGGGCGCAGGACACCGCCGCCATGTACGGCTACGCGGGCGGCGCGGCCGCGGCCACCGCGTTGACGCCGTTCACCCCGCCGAAGCAAAACACCAACCCGGGCGGGCTCGGCGCCCAAGGCGCTGCGGTCATGCAGGCCGCCGGCAGCCGGGCCCAGACCAGTGCGTCCCAACTCAGCGCCGCGGTGACGCAAACCCTGCAGGGCTTCTCCCAGCCGTTGCAGGCGTCGGCGGCCGGGCTGGGGCAGGTCGCCGGCACCGGGGCGGCCGGGACCGGCTCCGGACTGGCCCCCGCCGGTGCATTGTCGGCACTGGCCAGTGTGCCCGGGCACGCCGTCAAGCACGCCGCGACCAGCACGGGCGCCGGGCTGGGCGCGCTGGGTGGGGGAACCGGTACCGCCTCCGGCGCCGACATCTTGGGTCTGGAAATGGACACCGCGGGCCTCGGTATGGACGCATTCGCCATGGGCGGCTTGGACGGCGGCGGCGTTGGGCTGGACCTGATCGGCGTCGGCTTGGACTTCCTGGGCGCCGACGAGCTGACCGAGGCGGGCGGTCTCGGGCCCCTGGGCACACTGGGTGGCTTGGGCGGTCTGGGCGGCCTGGCGCCGTTGGGTGGCCTCGGCAGCGTGGGGGCTGCCAGCGCCGTCACCGCGTCGGCGAACATGGGTCAGGCCGCCTCGCTGGGCGCGTTGTCGGTGCCGCAGGCCTGGACCGCGGCCGCGCCCCCGGCGCTGCGGCAGGTGGCGCTGGCGTCGGCGGAATCCGGCACCGCGGCCGCACCGGCGATGATGGCCGGCGCCGGACCGGCGGTGGCGGCGGGCGGGGCGGAAATGCCCTACGCCGAAATGGCTTTGGCGAGTGCGGCCGGGCGGGCCCTGGCCGGCACCACCGGCCGGGGGCGCCGGGACCGGTCGGCCCCGACGACCCGCGGCCAGCAGACAGCTCCGACCGGCCCAATCACCAGCATCTCCGCCGAACTGCGGGAACTGGCCGACCTCCGCGATGCGGGCATCCTCACCGAGGAGGAATTCGCCCAGCAGAAAAAGCGGCTGCTGGGCGACTTAGGTTAGGCCCAGCTGGCGCTGACGGCGCCGTCGGTGGAGGCCATGTTGCCGCCGGCGGTTTGGACTTTGGTGCCGTGGGTGGCGGCTTGTTCGTAGATGACCTGGAAGTTGCGGCCCAGTTGGGTGATGAACTCCTGGCAGGCCACCGACCCGGAGCCGCCCCAGAAGTCCCCGGCGGCGAGCACGTCGGCGATGATGGCCTGGTGCTCGGCCTCCAGGGAGGCGGCTTGGGCCTTGATCAGCGCGC
>NZ_MLQM01000104.1:0-18845 GCF_001854525.1 Mycobacterium talmoniae | reverse complement strand
CCCCCCCCCCCCCCCCCGCCGCGCGGCCCGCGGCGGGGGCCGGATGTCACGCCACCGGCGGGGTCACCGTCGCCGACCTGATCGCCAAGGTCGGTGACGCGCCCGGACCGGGCACCACCGCGCCGCCCCGGAGATCGAACCGCCCGATCCGTGGGCGTACGCCGAGCCCGTCGATGCCGCCTACGCCTCGGAGCTGCCGGACCTCGACGCGCTGGCCCACGCCCACCGCCGGCCGCTGATCCGCGACGAGGCCGACGCCGAACAAACCACGGTGCTGCCGCCGGTGTCGAGCCGGGTGCCGCCGGCCCGGATCGGTGACCTGGCGCCGGTGTCGCCGCCCGATGAGAAACCCGCCCACGGCCGACGGTCGCTGCTGGTCGCCGGGCGGGCGGCGGCGGCGCTGGTCGCGGTGCTGGCGTTGGCGCTGACCGGCGGGGGCTGGCAGTGGAGCACCTCGAAGAACAACCGGCTCAACACGGTCAGCGCGCTGGACCCGGATTCCCGCGACATCGTCGACCCCAACGCCCAGTACGGGGACGAGAACTTCCTCATCGTCGGCGCCGACACCCGGGCCGGTGCGAACAGCGAAATGGGGGCCGGCGACACCGAGGACGCCGGCGGCGCCCGGTCGGACACCATCATGCTGGTCAACATCCCGGCCAACCGGAAACGCGTGGTGGTGGTGTCCTTCCCCCGCGACCTGGCCATCACCCCGCTGTCCTGCGAGGCCTGGAACCCCGACACCGGCGCCTACGGCCCGCTCTACGACGAGGAGACCGGCTCCTACGGCGACGACATGGTGTACACCACCACCAAACTGAACTCGACGTACTCGTTCGGCGGGCCGAAGTGCCTGGTGAAGGAGATCCAGAAACTGTCCGGACTGTCCATCAACCGGTTCATGGCCGTCGACTTCGTCGGCTTCACCAAAATGGTGGACACCCTCGGCGGGGTGGAGGTGTGCAGCACCACCCCGCTCTACGACGAGGAGTTGGGCACCGTGCTCGCCCAGTCCGGGCGCCAGGTCATCGACTCCAGCACCGCCCTGAACTACGTGCGGGCCCGCAACGTCCAAACCGAGTTCAACGGCGACTACGGCCGCATCAAACGCCAGCAGCGGTTCCTGTCGTCGCTGCTGCGGGCGCTGATCTCCAAGGAGACGTTCTTTTCGCTGAGCAAGCTGAACAGCGTCGTCAACATGTTCATCAACGACACCACGGTCGACCACGTCACCACCAAGGATCTGGTCAACCTCGGTCAATCGCTGCAGGGCCTGTCCGCCGGACACATCACCTTCGTCACGGTGCCGACCGGCGAAACCGACGAGAACGGCGACGAGCCGCCGCGGACCGCCGATATGCGGGCCCTGTTCGACGCCATCATCAACGACGATCCGCTGCCCGGCGAAAACGACCTGAACGCCACCACCACCCCGACGGCCAAGACCACCACCGCGACCACCGCACCGACCCCGGCGGCCCAGAGCCAAAGCGAGCAGGTCGACACGGTGACCACCGCCCCCGCCGACGTCACCGTGCAGGTGTCCAACTCCACCGGCCAATCGGGTCTGGCCGCCGACGCCACCTCCGCGCTGCACAAACGCGGCTTCAACACGATGAGCCCCGACGACTACCCCAACACGCTCAAGACCACCACGGTGTTGTTCTCGCCGGGCAACGAGCAGGCCGCCGCCACCGTGGCCTCGGCGTTAGGCGACGCCCCGATCCAGCGGGTCACCGGTAAGGGCCAGGTGGTGCAGGTCGTGCTGGGTCCGGACTTTCGCGCGGTCAGCACCCCGGCGCCGGAGGGCTCCTCGGTCACCGTGCACCTGACCCGCGCCACCAGTACCGCCCCCACCGAGCTGCCCGACGACCTGACCGTCACCAACGCCGCCGACACCACCTGCGAGTAGCGTTATCCCGCTTCCGGCGGACAGAACGTAGTCTTTAAGGCATGCGAACTGCCTATCATGAGCAGCTTTCCGGGCTAACCGAGCAGCTCGGCGAAATGTGCGGCCTGGCCGGGGCCGCCATGGAACGTGCGACTCAGGCCCTGCTGCAGGCCGATCTGGTGCTGGCCGAGCAGGTGATCACCGACCACGAACAGATCGCGGCGATGAGCGCGCGCGCCGAGGAGAGCGCCTTCGTGTTGCTGGCGCTGCAGGCGCCGGTCGCCGGGGACCTGCGGTCGATCGTGGCCGCCATCCAGATGGTGGCCGACATCGACCGGATGGGCGCATTGGCGCTGCACGTCGCCAAGATCGCCCGGCGGCGGCATCCCCAGCATGTGCTGCCCGAGGAGGTCAACGGGTATTTCGCCGAAATGGGCCGGCTCGCGGTCGAATTGGGCAACAGTGCGCAAGAGGTGCTGTTGTCCCGCGACCCGGAGAAGGCGGCCCGGATCCGCGAGGAAGACGACGCGATGGATGACCTGCACCGGCATCTGTTCAGCGTGCTGATGGACCGGGAGTGGAAGCACGGGGTGGCGGCCGCCGTCGACGTGACGCTGCTGGGCCGGTTCTATGAGCGCTTCGCCGACCACGCCGTCGAGGTGGCGCGCCGCGTCATCTTCCAGGCCACCGGGAAGTTCCCCGAAGAGAACACCCTGCCGTCACCGCAGTAGCCGTCAGGGCACCAGCACGATCTTGCCGCGGGTGTGCCGCCGTTCGAGGACTTGGTAGGCGCGCCGCACGTCGTCGAGCGCGAACGTGGCGGCGATCGGCACCTCCAGGTCCCCGGCGGCGACCAGGTCGGCCAGCTCGGCCAGCACCCGCGCGTCGGCCCCCTCGGCGTTGCCGGCGGTGTGGACCCCGAAGCGTTGCGCCGCGGCGAAATCGATGATGGTGTCGACGCGTTCGGGCGCGACCCCCAGCCCGGTCACCGCCAACTCCACGTAGCCGCCGCCGAAGAAGTCCAAAAACGCGTCGACACGGCCATGCGGGGCGGCGGCGGTGAGCCGCTGGGCCAGCCGGTCGCCGTGGTTGACCGGGATGACGCCGTGCGCGGTCAGCCAGTCGTCGTTGCCGGGTCCGGCGACACCGAGGACGGTGGCCCCGGCCCGCTTGGCCAGCTGCACCGCGACGGTGCCGACACCGCCGGCGGCCGCGGTGACGGCCACGGTGTCGGCGGGGGTCAACGCCACCGCCCGCACCGCGGCGTAGGCGGTGCTGCCGGCCACGAACAGCGAGCCGGCGACCTCCCAGGGCACCGCCGCGGGTTTGGCGGTGAGCTGGTCGGCGGGCACCGCGACGAATTCGGCGTGGCTGGCCCGGGCGTTGGTGAACCCGAGCACCTCGTCGCCGACCGCGAACGTGTCGACACCGGCGCCGAGTTCGGCGACCACGCCGGCCAGGTCGCTGCCCTGCCCGGACGGGAAGGTGGCCGGAAACCGGTCGTGCAGCGCGCCCTTGCGGATCATCGCCTCGCCCGGGTTGATGCCGGCGGCCTTGACCCGCACCACCACCTGCCCGGCGGCCGGTACCGGGCGGGGGACGTCGCGAACCTCGAGCACGTCGATGTCGCCGTAGTGATCGAACTGCACCGCTTTGGTCATGGGTGCTAGGACAACCGCGGCCGGCGCGCTATTCCCCCGGTCTAGCCGAACCGCCCGGAGATGTAGTCCTCGGTTTCCTTGCGGCTCGGGTTGGAGAAGATCTTCTCGGTGTCGTCGATCTCGATCAACCGACCGGGTTTGCCGACCGACTCCAGGTTGAAGAACGCGGTCTGGTCGCTCACCCGGGCGGCCTGCTGCATGTTGTGGGTGACGATGACGATGGTGTAGTCCTGCTTGAGCTCGGCGATCAGCTCCTCGATGGCCATCGTCGAGATCGGGTCCAGCGCCGAACACGGCTCATCCATCAGCAGCACATCGGGCTGCACGGCGATGGCCCGGGCGATGCATAACCGCTGCTGCTGCCCGCCGGACAGCCCGCCGCCGGGCCGGTCCAGCCGGTCTTTGACCTCATTCCACAGGTTCGCGCCCTTGAGCGCGTACTCGGCCGTCTCGTCGAGCACCCGCCGGTTGCGCACCCCCTGCAACTTCAGCCCGGCGACGACGTTGTCGCGAATCGTCATGGTGGGGAACGGGTTCGGCCGCTGGAACACCATCCCGATGGCGCGCCGCACCCCGACCGGGTCGATCCCCGACGCGTAGATGTCCTCGTCGTCGAGCAGCACCGAGCCGGACACCCGGGCGCCGGGGATCACCTCGTGCATCCGGTTCAGGGTGCGCAGCACGGTGGTCTTGCCGCAGCCCGACGGCCCGATGAACGCGGTCACACTGCGGGGCGGCACCGGCAGCGACACGTCGGCCACCGCGTGAAACGACCCGTAGTAGATGTTGACCTCTTTGAGGTCTAACCGCTTGGCCACCGATAACTCCTAAATCTTCCTCTGAGCAAAGACTCTAGCGACCAGCCTGGCTCCGACATTCAGTATGCCGATCAGCGCGATCAGCGTCAGGGCGGCACCCCATAGCCGGTCGGTGGGCACCGGGTTGGCACCCGCGCCGGCCGACGTCTGGTCGTACATCATGCCGGGCAGCGAACCCATGAACCCGGAGAACAGGTTGAAGTTCATCGCCTGGGAGTAGCCCACCAGGACCAGCAGCGGCGCCGTCTCCCCCATCACCCGCGCCAGGGCCAGCAGGATGCCGGTGAGGATGCCGGACAGCCCGGTCGGCATCACAATGCGGACAATGGTTTTCCATTTCGAGACGCCCAGCGCGTAGCTCGCCTCCCGCAGGTCCATCGGGACGGTCCGCAGCATCTCCTCGGTGGCCCGCACGATCACCGGGACCATCAGCAGCACCAGCGACAACGACACCGCGAACCCGGAGCGCTGCAGGCCCAGGGTGGCCACCCACAGCGCGTAGATGAACAGGGCGGCCACGATGGAGGGCAGCCCGGTCAGGACGTCGACCACGAAGGTGGTCAGCTTGGCCAGCCGGGTGCCGCCGCCGTATTCCACCAGGTAGATCGCCACGAAGATCCCGACCGGGATGGCGATGGCCGCACACGCCAGTCCCTGCAGCACGGTGCCGACGATGGCGTGATAGGCACCGCCGCCGGGCACGAAGGCCGTCATCTCGGCTTGGGAATGGGTCCACCACCCACTGGCGGTGACGGCGCGGAATCCCTTGACCACCACCGCATACAGCACCCGCACCAGCGGCACCAGGGCGATCACCATCGCCAAGGTCACCAGCGCGGTCGCGGTGTGGTTGGCCATCCGACGGCGCAGGCTGACGCCCGCGAAACCGCGCGCCTTGACCGGCCGGTCCAGCAGCGTCGTCATCGGTACCCCTGGCGGGCGATCGCCGTCCGGGCCAACCCGTTGACCACGAACGTCAACACGAACAACACCAGCCCCGCTGCGATGTAGGCGCCGGCCTTGTACTGGTCGTTGAATTCGGAGGCGGTGGCGGCGATCTTGCTGGCGAAGGTGTCGCCGCCGTCGAACAGCGACCACCGGAACGCTTTCTGGGTGCCGCGCAAGATGATCAGCATCGCGACCGTCTCGCCCAGCGCGCGCCCCAGACCCAGCATGCAGCCGCTGATGTAACCGGACCGCCCGAACGGCAGCACCGTGGTCTTGACCACTTCCCAGCGGGTGGCGCCCAGCGCCAGCGCGGCCTCGATCTGGCCGTGCGGGGTTTGGGCGAACACTTCGCGGGTGACCGCGGCGATGATCGGCAGGATCATCACCGCCAGCACGATCCCGCCGGTGAAGATGGTGCCGCCGCCGGCCACCGACGCGTTGCCGGTGGCGAACAGGAAGAACCCGCCCAGGTGCTCGTTGAGCCAGGTCGCGCTCGGCCGCAGCTGCGGCGCCAGCACGTACAGACCGAAGGCGCCGTAGATGATCGAGGGCACCCCGGCGAGCAGGTCGACCAGGTAGGCCAGCGGTCCGGCCAGCTGCCGCGGCGCGTACTGGGTGAGGTACAGGGCCACGCCCAGCGCGATCGGCATCGCCAGGACCAGTGCGAACAGCGAGACCAGCACCGTCACCTGCAACAGGTCCGCGATGCCGAAGTGCATTGCCGCGGTGTCGGTGGTGACCCATCGGCCGCCGTAGGTGAAGAAGTTCTCCCGGTTACGGGCCAGCGCCGGGATCGCCCGCCACAGCAAAAACCCGCCGATCGCCGCGATCAGGATCACCAGCAGCACCCCGGACCCCTCGGCGAAGATACCAAAGAGCTTGTCCCCCACATGCATCCGCGCAATGCGGGAGGGCCGCGCCAGCGCGGCGCGCGACGTCGGGGTGCCCGTCACGACGGTCGCACCGGAATCAGCACCCTCCCTGTTCATCGCACCCGCTGGGGCAGCTCGGCTAGCCGATGGCGTCGATCGCGCTGACCAGGCGCTCTTTGAACCGTTCCGGCAGCGGGATGTACCCGGCCGCGGCCAGCCCGCCCTGGCCGTTGTTGGCGGCCACGGTCAAAAACGACCGCACCGCGGCGGAGGTGTCGGGGGCATACCCCTTGGAGCAGACGATTTCGTAGGTCGCCAGCACCAGCGGGTAGGCGCCGGCCGCCTTGGCGCCGTACAGCGAGTTCAGGTCCAGCCGCAGATCGTTGCTGCCCTCGGTCTCGAACGTGGCGGCTTCGATCGCGGCCCGCGCCGAGCTGTCGGTGAGCGGCACCGCCCCGGCGCCGGAGTCGAGCTGGGCGATCCGCAGGTTGGCCTGGTCGGTGAAGCCCTGCTCGACGTAGCCGATGGCGCCCGGGGTGGTCTGCACCGCCTGCACCACCCCCGCCGACTTGTCCGCGCCCTCGCCGACGCCGCCGGCGAACTCGCTGCCGGCGCCCTTGGTCCAGCTTTGCGGGGCGGTCGCGGCCAGGTACTGCTGGAAGTTGTCGGTGGTGCCCGAGGAGTCCGACCGGTAAATGGGGGTGATCTTGGTGGCGGGCAGGGCGGCGCCGGGGTTCAGCGCGCCGATCGCCGGGTCGTTCCAGGCGGTGACGGCGCCGCTGAAGATCTTGGCCAGCACGTCGCCGTTGAGCACCAGCGTGTCGACGCCGTCGAGGTGGTATGCCAGCCCGATCGGCCCGAACACCAGCGGCAGATGCCACGCCGGGTTGCCGCCGCAGCGTTTGGCCGCCGCCGGCACCTGCTCGGGGGTCAGCGTCGAGTCGGATCCGGCGAAGTCCACGTGGTTGGCGATGAATTGGTCGCGGCCCGCGCCCGAGCCGGTGGGGTTGTAGGACACGTTTTTGGTGCCGCACGCCTGCGCCCACGCCTGGTTGAACAACGCGATCGCGTTCTGCTGGGAGGTCGATCCTTCGGCGGTCAACGCGTTCTTGCCGGCGCAGGCGGCCGCGCCGGCCGCCGCCGAGGTGTCGGGTGCCGCGTCGTTGTGGTCGCTGCCGCATCCGCTCAGGCTGAGCGCGGCGATCGTCGTCGCCACCAACGCCGTGCTAACCGTGTTGAGCTTCACCGATTCTCGCTTTCTGCGTTTGCTTCGCTGGTGCGGTAGCAGCTTGGGAAGACCCTTGGCGATGGTAGCGCGGCCCTCAGCCGCCGCGGTTCAACGGTCGGCCGCGTAGGCGGTGTCGACGCTGTGCACCGCGAAACCCAGCCGCTGATAGGTGCGCACCGCCGCGGTGTTGTCGGATTCGACGTAAAGCATCACCACCGGCTGCGCTGCGTCGGCGAGCCGGCGGGCCAGCCACGCCACGCCCACCGACGTTAACAGCGCGCCCAGGCCGCGGCCGTGGGCGGCCGGGTCGACGCCCACCACGTACACCTCGCCCAGCCCGGGCTCGTCGGGGTGCACCTTGGTCCAGTGAAAGCCCAGCAGGGTCGCATTGTCCTGCCCGAACGCCAGGAACAGGCCGGCCGGGTCGAACCACGGTTCGGCGCGGCGCTCGTCGAGCTGGGTCTGCGTCCAGCCGCCCTGTTCGGGATGCCAGGCGAACGCGGCGTTGTTGACCCGCAGCAGTTCGGCGTCGTCGCCGCTGCCGGCGTAGGTGCGGATCCGCACCCCGTCGGGCAGCTCGGGGTCGGGCACGTCGCGCAGCGAACGGCGCATCTGCATCAGCTCCCGCACCGGGTGCAGCCCCAGCGCGGCGGCCGTCGCCGCGGCCGGCGGCAGCGTGCCGTGCGCCCAGAACTGGGTCTGCCCGGCGGTGCGGTCCAGCGCGGCGCGGACCAGGGCCGCACCGACGCCGCGGCGGCGGGCCCGCGGATGCACCACCAGTTCGGCCATCGGTGCGTCGTCCGCGCCGGCCAGGTTGAGGTAGCCGACCACGGCGTCGTCGGCGTCGGTGACCAGCAGGTGGGCGCCGCGGTGGCCGGTGAGTTCACGCAACACCTGCTCCCCGACCGGCGCCACCCCGTCGTGGTCGCGGGCCGCGGTGATCAGGGCGCGGACCTGCCGCTGTTCGTCGGCCGACAGCGCAGCGCGCCAGTCGGGCGCCGTCACTGACTGGCCAGCGGGTTGCTCAGCGGATCGTCCACCGCGTCCGGCTCGGCCGGCATCTCCTCGGCCTCGTCCTCGTCGGGCTCGGACGCCGGGGCGCGGCCCCGGGCCGGGCGCACCGCCTTGTAGCCGACGTTGCGGACGGTGCCGATCAACGACTCGTATTCGGGGCCCAGCTTGGCCCGCAACCGCCGGACGTGGACGTCGACCGTGCGGGTGCCGCCGAAGAAGTCATACCCCCACACCTCTTGCAGCAGCTGCGCCCGGGTGAACACCCGACCGACGTGCTGGGCCAGATACTTCAGCAGCTCGAATTCCTTGTAGGTCAGGTCCAGCGGCTTGCCGCGCAGCCGCGCGGTGTAGGTGCCTTCGTCGATGACCAACTCGCCGAGGGTGATCTGGCCGGCGCTCTCCTCGGCGACCGGGCCGCCGGCGCGGCCGACCAGCAGCCGCAGCCGGGCGTCCACCTCGGCCGGGCCGGTGCCGGGCAGCAGGATCTCGTCGAGCCCCCACTCGGCGCTGACCGCCACCAGGCCGCCCTCGGTGACCACCGCCGCCACCGGCACCGTGGTGCCGGCCGCGCTGAGCAGCCGGCACAGCCCGCGGGCGGCGGCGAGGTCGGTGCGGGCGTCGACGATCGCCACGTCGGCGGACCCGGCCTCCAGCAGTGAGGAAACCTCCGTCGGCGCGGCCCGCACGTGGTGCGGCAGCAGCGACAACGCGGGCAGCACCGACTCAGGGTGCGGGTCGGCGGTCAGCAGCAGTAGATCCAAGAAGCCCCTCCAGCCTCGGGGGAAGCCATCTCCCAATATGCACGGCGAGAGTCAGTGCCTAAGGTATTTAACGATAGCGTGCGACCTGCTCTTTCGCTGTGCTCAACCCATCCGCGGACGGTGGTAGGCCAGAATGTGCGGGTGCGCAGAGTGCTGATCGGTGTGGCCGCCGCCCTGGGTGTGGTGCTGCTGACGGCCGTCGGCGTCGACTTCGGGACGTCGATCTACGCCGAGTACCGGCTGTCGCGGTCGGTGCGTGCGGCGGCGCATCTGGGCTCGGATCCGTTCGTCGCCATCCTGGGTTTTCCGTTTATCCCGCAGGCGGCGCGGGACCACTACGACGAGTTGGAGATCAAGGCCACCGCCGTCGAGCATGCCCGGGTCGACAAGGCGACGCTGGAGGCCACCATGCACTCCATCGACCTGTCCGACGCGTCCTGGCTGGTGGGGCCCAACGCCACGCTCGTGGTGCGCAAACTGGAGAGCCGGATCATCATCGACTCCGTGCACCTGGGCCGCTACCTGGGTATCCGCGACCTGATGGTGGAGGCGCCGCGGGACGAAACCAACGACGCCACCGGCGGCACCACCGAATCCGGCATCTCCAGCAGCAGCGGGCTGGTGTTCACCGGCACCCCGAGATCGGCGGGCTTCGACCACCGGGTCAGCGTCGGTGTGGACCTGTCGATGACCGGCGCGGACAAAACCACCCTGGTGTTCACCCCGACCGAGGTCCTGACCGGGCCCGACACCGCCAACCAGCGGGTGCCCGACGACAAGCGGGACGCGGTGCTGGCCGCGTTCCGCGCCGAACTCCCGGATCAGAAGCTGCCGTTCGGGGTGTCGCCCACCAGCCAGGGCGCCCGCGGCTCGGATGTGATCATCGAAGGCATCACCGAGGGGGTCACCCTCACCCTCGACAAGTTCCGGCAGTCGTGACCCGCCGATGATTACCGCGCTGGTCGCGATCGCCGCCGGGCTGGCGCTGGCCACGGTGGCGGGCTGGTTGCTGCGCCGCCGGTCCGGGGTGCTGGTGCCCACCGACACCGGGCCCGCCCCCGCCGAACTCGGGTTGTCGACGAGCGGACCGACCGTCGTGCACTTCTCCGCGGCGTGGTGCGGGCCGTGCGCGGCGGTGCGCCGCGTGGTCGACCAGGTGTGCACCGACCTGGACGTCGCCCACGTCGAGATCGATCTGGACGCCAATCCGGGGGCCGCGCGCGCCCTGTCCGTGCTGTCGCTGCCCACCACGTTCATCTTCGATGCGCAGGGGCATCAACGGTTTCGCAGCGCCGGCGTCCCCACCGTGGCTGGCCTGCGGGAGGCGCTGCGGCCGCTGTTGGCTTGACCGGCGTGTCATTAGGTAAGCTGTCCGACGTGTTCGCCCGCCTCGAGCTTGTGCTCACCAAGCGTCGCGCAGTAGATCTGTGCCGCACCGCGGGTTGTTGCTGTTGTTGTTGTAGCTGAGTAGCCGCGTCCTTCTTCCACGCCGCGCTCGGAGCTCGCCATTCCGGCCTGTCTCCATTCCGATCCGTTTTGCAACAGGAGCAGCTCTGTGTCGACCACCAATCAGGTAGATGTGCGGGGGCCCCGGTTCGTCGCCTGGGTCACCACCGCGGTGCTGACGGCGGTCCTGGTCATCGCCGGGTTCAGCGCGCCGGCGGCCGCCGGGGTGCTGGCCGTGCAGGCCGTCGTCTTCGCGATCGGCGCCCTGGCCGGGCCGCGCCGGCAGCCCTACGGTGTGGTGTTCGCCACCGTGGTGGCGCCGCGGCTGGCCCCGGCCACCGAGTTCGAGCCGGTGCCGCCGCTGAAGTTCGCCCAACTGGTCGGCTTCGTGTTTGCGGCCGCCGGCGTGGCCGGCTTTGCCACCGGCCTGCCGATCCTGGGGGTGGTCGCGACCGCGTTCGCGCTGGCCGCGGCCTTCCTCAACGCGGCCTTCGGGATTTGCCTGGGCTGCCAGCTCTACCCGCTCGTCGTCCATCTGCGGCCCCGCCGCCCCTCCCCGATTTCCACCTGAGCAACCGAAAGGATCCACAACATGGCTCGCTCCGACGTCCTGGTCACCACTGACTGGGCCGAGAGCAATCTCAACGCACCCAACACCGTGTTCGTCGAGGTCGACGAGGATGTCAGCGCCTACGACGGCGGTCACATCCCCGGTGCGGTCAAGCTGGACTGGCGCCAAGACCTGCAGGACGCGGTCAAGCGTGACGTCGTCGACGCCCAGCAGTTCTCCAAGCTGCTGTCCGACCGCGGCATCGCCAACGACGACACCGTCATCCTCTACGGCGGCAACAACAACTGGTTCGCCGCCTACGCGTACTGGTACTTCAAGCTCTACGGCCACGACAAGGTCAAGCTGCTCGACGGCGGCCGCAAGAAGTGGGAGCTGGACGGCCGCCCGCTGTCGACCGACAAGGTCACCCGTCCGGCCACCTCGTACGCCGCCAAGCCGCAGGACGGCACCATCCGGGCGTTCCGCGATGACGTGCTCGCCGCGATCGGCGCCAAGAACCTGGTCGACGTGCGCTCCCCGGACGAGTTCACCGGCAAGATCCTGGCGCCGGCGCACCTGCCGCAGGAGCAGAGCCAGCGGCGCGGTCACGTGCCCTCCGCGATCAACGTGCCGTGGAGCAAGGCCGCCAATGAGGATGGCACCTTCAAGTCCGACGAGGAGCTGACCAAGCTGTACGCCGACGCCGGCCTCGACGGGCAGAAGGAGACCATCGCCTATTGCCGGATCGGCGAGCGCTCGTCGCACACCTGGTTTGTGCTGCAGGAGCTGCTCGGGCACAAGAACGTCAAAAACTATGACGGCAGTTGGATGGAATACGGCTCCCTGGTGGGGGTCCCGATCGAGTTGGGAAGCTGACTATGTGCTCTGCACCTAAACAAGGACAAACGCTGCCGGCCGGCGTCGACCTGGAGAAGGAGACGGTGATCACCGGCCGGGTGGTGGACAGCAACGGCGGCCCGGTGGCCGGGGCGTTCGTGCGCCTGCTGGACTCCTCCGACGAGTTCACCGCCGAGGTGGTGGCCTCCGCGACCGGCGACTTCCGGTTCTTCGCCGCGCCGGGATCGTGGACGGTGCGGGCGCTGTCCTCGGCCGGCAACGGCGACGCCGTCGTCGCGCCGTCGGGTGCCGGCATCCACGAGGTCGACGTCAAGGTCGCCTAAGACGCCTTACCGAGGCTGGGGCGCCTCCCGGATGGGAGGTCCCCAGCCTCGGTGCGTTTTGGGCCCCACCTCGGCCGCACATTAGACTCGTCGCCGTGGTGCTGTTCTTCGAAATCATGCTTGTCGGGGCCGTCGCGGTCATCACCTGGTTCGCGCTGTACGCGTTGTATCGGCTCATCGCCGACGAGTCGTGACCGGCGCCGGCGACGAGGCACAGGAGCGGCGCTCGGTAGCCGCCGACCAGGACAGCCCCGGGCCCGCGGCCCGCAATATCCCGGCCTTCGACGACCTGCCGGCCCCCGCCGACACCGCCAATCTGCGCGAGGGCGCCAACCTGCACGATGCCCTACTGGCACTGTTGCCGCTGGTCGGGGTGTGGCGCGGGGAAGGCGAGGGCCGCGGCGAGCACGGCGACTACCGGTTCGGCCAGCAGATCGTGGTGTCCCACGACGGCGGCGACTACCTGAACTGGGAAGCCCGGTCCTGGCGGCTGACCGACACCGGCGACTATCAGCAGCCGGGCCTGCGCGAGACCGGCTTTTGGCGCTTCGTCAACGACCCCGCCGACCCCAGCGAGTCGCAGGCCATCGAGCTGCTGTTGGCGCACTCGGAGGGCTACGTCGAGTTGTTCTACGGCCGGCCCCGCAACGCCTCCTCCTGGGAGCTGGTCACCGACGCGCTGGCCCGCAGCAAATCCGGCGTGCTGGTCGGCGGGGCCAAGCGGCTCTACGGCATCGTCGAAGGCGGTGACCTGGCCTACGTCGAGGAACGGGTGGACGCCGACGGCGGGCTGGTGCCGCACCTGTCGGCGCGGCTGCAGCGCTTCGCGGGCTGACATTCCGCGTTGACTCTGCGTCCACCAGGCAGTCTTCTCGACCTTTCGCCTGGTAGCCGCAGGGTCAACGGCCCCCCAACATGGCGCGACCCCCGAGCCGTAGTTCCTGGTTGGACAAGACCGGAGGCTCGGGGGTCGGGTGACTGCCGGGAATTCGCCAGCGCGCGCGGGTGATTCCCTGGCGCTGCTTAGCGGACAGCCACCTCACATGTCCAGAACGTACTCAATTTCGCGGACCACCTCCTTCCCTGTGTAGAGCCGAACCTACCTGCGCACCGGGACACCGACAACCGAATTTCACCGATCGCTGGCGATGGCGGCGTCCACCAGGCCGGCGAACTCCGCGGCCATCGGCGCCGACGGCAGCGGTCGGCCGTCCAGGGTGTGCACCCGGGCCGCCAGCGTCATGCTTGACACCAGCCAAACCCCTTGGGCGGCAACCAGGTCCGCGGGTGTGAGGGCGCGGTAGTCGCAGTCGTAGCCCTTGTCCCGGGCCACCTCGAACAGCGCCTGCTGGGTGGTGCCGCGCAGGATCGGATACCAGGGCGGCGGGGTGAGCAGCGCGGTGCGACCGTCGACGGCGGTGGCGATCACCACCGTCGAGCGCGGGCCTTCCAGGATGTAGCCGTCGGAGCTGACGAAGATCACATCGCCAGCCCCCTGCGTCGCGGCGTGCCGCAGCGCGGCCATGTTCACCGCATACGACAGGGTTTTGGCGCCGGCCAGCAGCCAGGGCAGCGCGTCGATGCCGGCGGCGGCCAGGCCGCGGTCCAAGGTAATCGCCGCCACCCCGTCGCGGCGGGCCGCCGCGACCCGCTCAGCGACCTCGGTGACCATCACATAGGCGGTGGGCGCCGACCCGGTTTCGCGGCCCCGGCTGCAGATCAGCCGCATCGCGCCCTCGTCGGCGGTGACCGCGGCCCACGCCTGCTCGGCCGCCCCGATCGCACGCCGCCACGCCGCCAGGTCCGGTTCGGGCAACGCCATCAACTTGGCCGAGTGGACAAGCCGGCCCAGATGCGGCTCCACCAGGCAGGCTCGGCCGTCGCGGACCAGCAGCGTCTCGAAGACGCCGTCACCGCGCAGCACGGCGAGGTCGTCGGCGTGCAGCAGCGGGGTTCCCGCCGGGTGGACTTCGCCGTCGAGCGTGACGATCACACCGGCCATGGACCAAGAGCCTAATGCGGGGGCTCGTAGAGTTGACGTGTGACCGCTGTTCCCGCGCCCGATCCCGGACCCGACGCCGGCGCCGTCTGGCATTACGGCGACCCGCTGGGTGAGCAGCGGGCCGCCGAAACCGCTGCGGTGCTGGTGGATCGCTCCCACCGGGCGGTGCTCACCCTGACCGGCGCCGACCGTCGCAGCTGGCTGCACAGCATCTCCAGCCAGCACGTCGCCGAACTGCCCGACGGCGCCAGCACCCAGAACCTGTCCCTGGACGGCAAGGGGCACGTCGAGGATCACTGGATCCAGACCGAGTTGGGCGAGGTCGGCTACCTGGACACCGAACCGTGGCGGGGCGAGCCGCTGCTGGACTACCTGCGCAAGATGGTGTTCTGGTCGGAGGTGCGGCCCGAGCCCGCCGAGCTGGCGGTGCTGTCGCTGCTCGGTCCGGGCCCGGCCGAGCCGACGGGGCTGGACGCCCCGGGCCTGGACGGCCTGCCCGACGACCGCGCGATGCCGCTGGACGGCGGCGGCCTGCTGCGCCGGGTGCCCGGCACCGCCGCCGGCCCGCCCGAGCTGGACCTGCTGGTGCCGCGTGCCGACGCCGCCAGCTGGCGGCACCGGTTGACCCAGGCCGGGGTGCGCCCGGCCGGGGTGTGGGCGTTTGAGGCGCACCGGGTGGCGGCGCTGCGCCCCCGGCTCGGGGTCGACACCGATGAGCGCACCATCCCGCACGAGGTGGGCTGGATCGGCGGGCCGGGCGTGGGTGCGGTGCACCTGGACAAGGGCTGCTACCGGGGTCAGGAGACCGTCGCTCGGGTGCATAACCTCGGCAAACCGCCCCGCATGCTGGTGTTGCTGCACCTGGACGGCTCGGTGGACCGGCCCGCCACCGGTGATCCGGTGCTGGCCGGTGGCCGCGCGGTGGGCCGGCTGGGCACGGTGGTCGATCACGCCGAGCTGGGCCCGGTGGCGCTGGCGCTGCTCAAACGCGGGCTGCCCGCCGAGACCCCGCTGACCACCGGGCCGGACGCCGAGGTCGCCGCGGTGATCGACGCCGATTCGCTCCCGGCGGCCGATGTGGTCGGCGCCGGACGGGCCGCCGTCGAGCGGCTGCGGGGCGGAACCCGATGAGCGGGCTGTGACGTCAACCGCAGCGGGTAGGGCGTGGCCGCGCGCGCCGGGACGGCACGGTAAACTACTCAGCAGGACAATACGACACACAGATCGGGGCCGCCTACTTGTTGGGCCGCTCCGTTATTGCGCGAGGGGGTTCCCCCATGGGCCGCGGCCGGGCTAAGGCGAAGCAGACCAAGGTTGCTCGAGAACTGAAGTACAGCACCCCGCAGACCGATTTTGAGCGGCTTCAGCGCGAGCTGTCCGGGTCGAGCGCCGAGGATGCCGACCACGACGGCGACGACGACTTTGGGTTCTCGACCAACGAGGACGACTGGCGCCGCTGACGCGGACCCGTTCAGAACCGCGGGTGCTGCCCCACCAGCTTGGTGCGGGGGGCGTCTTTCCCACCTTTGTTGACGGTGCCCAGCACCCAGCAGTTCAGGTGTCGGGCGGTCAAGATGGCCAACGCGCGGTCGGTGTCTTCCGGCGCGACGACGGCGACCATGCCGACCCCCATGTTGAACGTCTTCTCCATCTCGGCGCGGCTGATCCGGCCGCGCTGGGCGATCATCGCGAACACCGGCGCCGGCGTCCAGGTGCCGCGGTCCACCTCGGCCAGCAGCCCGTGCGGGATGACGCGCTCCAGGTTGCCGGCCAGCCCGCCGCCGGTGACGTGGCAGAAGGTGCGGACCCGGGTTTCGGCGGCCAACGCCAGGCAGTCCTTGGCGTAGATGCGGGTCGGCTCCAGCAGCTCCTCCCCCAACGTGCGGCCGAACTCCTCGACGTAGCCGGCCAGGTTCATCCGGTCGATGTCCAACAGCACCGCCCGTGCCAGCGAATAGCCGTTGGAGTGCAGCCCGGAGGAGCCCATCGCGATGATGACGTCGCCGGGTTTGACCCGGTCGGGGCCCAGCACGTCGTCGGCCTCCACCACGCCCACGCCGGTGGCGGAGATGTCGTAGTGGTCGGGTTCCATCAGGCCGGGGTGCTCGGCGGTTTCCCCGCCGAGCAGCGCGCAGCCGGCCTGCACGCAGCCGTCGGCGATGCCGGCGACGATCGCGCTGATCCGTTCGGGCACCGTGCGGCCCACCGCGATGTAGTCCTGCAAAAACAGCGGCTCGGCACCGCACACCACCAGGTCGTCGACCACCATCGCCACCAGGTCCAGGCCCACGGTGTCGTGTTTGTCCATGGCCTGGGCGATGGCCAGTTTGGTGCCGACCCCGTCGCTGGAGGCGGCCAGCACCGGTTCCCGATAGTCGCCGCGGAGGGCGAACAGGCCGGCGAAGCCGCCGATGCCGCCCCGGACTTCGGGGCGGGTGGCCTTGGCGGCCAGCGGGGTGATCAACTCGACGGCGCGGTCACCGGCCTCGATGTCGACGCCTGCCGCTGCGTAGGTGATGCCGTGACCCGGGTGTCCCGGGTCGGCTGCGCGATCGCTCATCGCGGTAAAGGCTACCGGTCGCCCGTGACGGGCTCAGACGTTCGGGTCAGCTATGGCCGACGCAGCGCGGACGCGTTGTCGTTTTGGGCATGCAGCGCGGCGTTGGCCAGCATGTGCTCGACCACGTTTTTGCCCAGCGCGGTCTCCCCGGGCAGCTCGATCGGGTAGTCCCCGTCGAAGCAGGCCGCGCAGAGCCGGGACGCGGGTTGTTCGGTGGCGGCGATCATCCCGTGCAGCGAGATGTAGCCCAGGGTGTCGGCGCCGATGGCGTGCCGGACGGCTGCCAGCATCTCGCCCTCGTCTTCGACGGCGTTGGCGATCAGCTCGGCCGGCGACGCGAAGTCGATGCCGTAGAAGCAGGGCCACTTCACCGGCGGTGAGGCGATGCGGACGTGCACCTCGACCGCGCCGGCCTCCCGCAGCATCCGGACCAGGGCCCGCTGGGTGTTGCCGCGCACGATCGAGTCGTCGACGACGACCAGCCGCTTGCCGCGGATCACCTCTTTGAGCGGGTTGAGCTTGAGCCGGATGCCGAGTTGGCGGATGGTTTGCGACGGCTGGATGAAGGTGCGCCCGACGTAGGCGTTTTTCGTCAGGCCCTGCCCGAACGGGATGCCGGATTCCTGGGCGAAACCGACCGCGGCCGGGGTGCCCGATTCCGGCACCCCGATCACCAGGTCGGCGTCGGCGGGGCATTCCCGGGCCAGCCGGCGGCCGATGTCGACCCGGGTGGCATGCACCGACCGGCCGGCGATGGTGCTGTCCGGCCGGGCCAAATACACGTATTCGAAGACGCAGCCCTTGGGGGTGGGGTTGGCGAAGCGGGTGGAGCGCACCCCGTCGGCGTCGATCGCCAGCAGCTCACCGGGTTCGATGTCGCGGACGAAGGAGGCGCCGACGATGTCGAGCGCGGCCGTTTCCGACGCCACCACCCAGCCGCGGTCCAGCCGGCCCAGCGCCAGCGGCCGCACCCCCCACGGGTCGCGGGCGGCGTACAGGGTGTTCTCGTCCATGAAGGTCAGGCAGAACGCGCCGCGCACCCCGGCCAGCAACTCGACGGCGGCCTGCTCCAGGGTGGCGTCGGCCGAGCCGTGGGCCAGCAGCGCACCCAGGATGTCGGAGTCGGTGGTGGCCCCGAATTCGCGGGTGTTGATCAACCCGGCGTCGCGGGCGCGGGTCACCAGCTCGGTGGCGTTGACCAGGTTGCCGTTGTGCCCCAGCGCCACCCCGGTGCCCGCGGCGGTGTTGCGGAACACCGGCTGCGCGTTTTCCCACGTGGTGGAGCCGGTGGTGGAGTAGCGGCAGTGCCCGATCGCGACATGCCCGGCCATCGCGGCCAGGGTCTGCTCGTCGAAAACCTGGCTGACCAGCCCCAAATCCTTGAACACCAGCACCTGGGAGCCGTCGGCGACGGCGATACCGGCGGCTTCCTGGCCGCGGTGCTGCAGCGCGTACAGGCCGTAGTAGGTCAGCTTGGCGACGTCTTCGCCGGGTGCCCAGACCCCGAATACGCCGCACTCTTCCCGCGGCGGGTTCTCCACCTGCTGGTCATTCAAAGGGCTGCTCCCCCGGGGCGGCGTGGGCGACGCCGTTCAGTCTACGGGCAGGCCCGGCCCGGCACAGAATCGCGCGCCGGGTAACACCCGATTACGTGTCGAGCGTCACCACCGGCAGCCAGGCGGCGATCTCGCCGGCCCGGGCGCCCGACGCCCGCAGCGCCCCGGCCGCGGCCGCCTCGGGCAGCGACACCAGCCCGGCGGCCACCCGCAGCCAGGTGCGGGGGTCGGCTTCGACGACGTTGGGGGGTGTGCCGCGGGTGTGCCGCGGGCCGGCGACGCACTGCACCGCGACGAACGGCGGGATGCGCACCTCGACGCTGGCGCCGGGGGCCAGCGCGGCCAGGGTGCGCGCGG